>NZ_JAKRNH010000060.1:0-15143 GCF_022346985.1 Micrococcus sp. ACRRV | reverse complement strand
GGGTCCTGCGACGCGGCGGGGGCGGCGCCGGAGCCCACGCGGGCCAGCACGGCGCCGACCTCGACGGTGTCGTCCTCGTTCGCCAGGATCTCCACGAGGGTGCCGGCGACGGGGGACGGGATCTCGGTGTCGACCTTGTCGGTGGAGACCTCGAGCAGCGGCTCGTCGACCTCGACCTCGTCGCCGACGGACTTCAGCCAGCGGGTCACGGTCCCCTCGGTCACGGACTCGCCCAGCGCGGGCAGGGTGACCTCGGAGTCCTCGCCGCCGGCCGACGGGGCCTCGTCCGAGCCCTGGTCGGTGGAGGCGCGCTCCTCCGGAGCCGGCTCGCCGGCGGGCTCCTGCTGGGCGTCGTCCTGCTGCGCCTCCTCGACGGCGGGCTCCTCGGCCGCGGCGTCGTCCTCCGACGCGTCGGCGGAGCCGCCGCCGGAGCCGTCACCGATCGTGGCCAGCGGGGCGCCGACCTCGACGGTGTCGTCCTCCTCGACCAGGATCTCCTCGAGCACGCCGGCCACGGGGGACGGGATCTCGGTGTCGACCTTGTCGGTGGAGACCTCCACCAGGGGCTCGTCGACGGCGACCTCGTCGCCGACGGCCTTGAGCCAGCGGGTCACGGTGCCCTCGGTGACGGATTCGCCCAGGGCGGGCAGGTTCACGGTTTCAGACATGGTTCCGATGCTCCTCATGAGGGGTGGACGCCGGGGGCGCCCACCCGGGGTTGCGAGGTGGGCCCGACGCACGGACCCGGGATGGTCAGTGCGGTGGGTCAGCTGTGCAGCGGGTGGCCGAACAGAGCCATGGCGGCTTCGCCCAGGGCCTCGTTCTGCGTGGGGTGCGCGTGCACGAACTGGGCGACGTCCTCGGGGTAGGCCTCCCAGTTCACGATGAGCTGCGCCTCGCCGATCTGCTCGCCGATGCGCTTGCCGATGCCGTGCACGCCCACGATCGGGCCGTTCTTCTGGCGGACCATCTTGATGATGCCGCCGGTGCCGAGGATCGAGGACTTGCCGTTGCCGGCCAGGTTGTACTCGGCGACCTCGACGTTGTCCTTGCCGAACTTCTCCTCCGCCTTGGGCTGGGTGTAGCCCACGGACATGATCTCCGGCTCGGTGAAGGTGGCCTTCGGGATGTTGATGTCCTCGACCACCATCGGCTTGTTGCCGGCGATCTCCTCGGCCACGAAGATGCCCTGCTGGAAGCCGCGGTGCGCCAGCTGCAGGCCGGGGACGATGTCTCCCACGGCGTAGATGTTGCCGACGCCGGTGTGCAGGCGCTCATCGGTGAGGACGAAGCCGCGGTCCATCTTGACGCCCTGCTCCTCGTAGCCGAGGCCCTCGGTGTTCGGGCCACGGCCGACGGCGACGAGGCAGACCTCGGCCTCGAACACCTTGCCGTCCGCGAGGGTCACCTTGACGCCCGAGTCGGTCTCCTCGACCTTGTCGAAGAACGTGCCCAGGTTGGTCTTGATGCCCTTCTTCTTGAACTCGCGCTCGAGGACCTTGATGATCGCCGGATCCTCGTTGGGGACCAGGGTCTTCAGGCCCTCGATGATGGTGACGTCGACGCCGAAGGAGTTCCACAGGGACGCGAACTCGGAGCCGATCACACCGCCGCCGAGCACGATGGCCGACTTCGGGGTGTAGTCCAGCTCGAGGGCCTCCGTGGAGGTCATGATCTTCTTGGAGATGGGCAGGCCCATGGTCTTGGACACGGAGCCGGAGGCCAGCACGATGTTCTCTGCCGTGTAACGGGTGCCGTCGACCTCGACCTCGTTCTTCGAGACGAGCTTGCCGGCGCCCTCGATGACCTGGACCTTGCGCATCTTCAGCAGGCCGGCCAGGCCCTTGTGCTTGCCGGAGACGATGCCGTCCTTGTAGTCGCGGACCTTCGCCATGTCCACGGACTCGAGGGTCGCGTTGACGCCGACCTTGGCGGCGTTGCGGGTCTCGTCGGCCACCTCGGCGGCGTGCAGGTAGGCCTTCGTGGGGATGCAGCCCCAGTGCAGGCAGGTGCCGCCGACCTTGGACTTCTCCACGAGGGCGACGGACTTGCCGTACTGCACGGAACGCAGGGCTGCGGCGTACCCGGCGGAGCCACCGCCGAGGACGAGGACGTCGAATTCCTGAGCGGTTGCCGAATCGGCCACGGTGATGCTCCTTGAGGTCGGGTGTGTGTGGAGTCGTTGGCGATGCCCTCCGGCCGCACGGTCCCGGGATCCGCCGGGGGTGCGGCGTGGAGGCGTCTTCGTGAAACCTTACCCGGCACGTCCCGCGATGAGACCCACCAGGGTGCGCACCATCGTGCCGGTGGCGTCGCGCGGGGTGTAGCCGTAGGCGGCGGACTCGTTGAACGAGGGGCCGGCGATGTCCAGGTGCGCCCAGGGCGTGGGGGACTCGGCGCGCTCCGCGGCGGGGCGGCCGGCGTCGACGAACTCGCGGAGGAACGCGGCGGCCGTCATCATGCCGCCGAACCGCTCTCCCATGTTCGAGATGTCCGCCACCCGCGAGTCCAGGGAGGGGCGCAGCTGCTCCGGGATGGGCATGGGCCAGGCGAGCTCGCCGGCCGCGCCGGCCGCGGCCACGACCTCGTTGCGCAGGGCCTCGTCGCCCATGACACCGGTGTGCCGCACGCCCAGGGCGACCAGCTGGGCGCCGGTCAGGGTGGCGACGTCGAGGACGGCGTCCGGTCGCTCGTCCGTGGCGGCCACGAGGGCGTCCGCCATGACGACACGACCCTCGGCGTCGGTGTTCATCACCTCGACGGTCTTCCCGCCGTGCATGGTCAGGACGTCGGAGGGGCGCAGGGCCGTGTCCGAGGGCATGTTCTCCGCCATGGCGAGCCAGCCGGTCACCCGCACGGGGATCTCCAGGGCCGCGGCGGCGCGCACCACGGCGAACACGGTGGCGGCGCCGGCCATGTCCGACTTCATCGTCATCATGGACGCCGGGGGCTTGAGGGAGATGCCGCCGGTGTCGAAGGTGATGCCCTTGCCGACGAGGGCCACGTGTGCGCGCGCGCCGGCCGGGGCGTGCTCCACGCGCACCAGGCGCGGCGGGCGCGAGGAGCCCTGGCCGATGCCGACGATGCCGCCGAAGCCCTCGGCCGCCAGCTGCGCCTCGTCCCAGACGCGCACGTCCACATCGGTGCCCTCGAGGTCCCCGACGACGGCGTCGGCGAAGGAGGCGGGGTACAGGTGGGAGGGCGGCGTGTTCACGAGGTCGCGGACGGCGCAGACGGCGTCGCCGATCACGGCGGCGCGGCGCAGCACGGGCTCGGAGGCGGACGCCGGGAGGGGGGTGACGAGTTCCACAGTCGACACGGGAGCGCGCCCGGGCGTGTCGCCGGCGGACGTGAACGCCGTGAACGCATAGGCGCCCAGCGCGGCGCCCTCCGCGACGGCGGCCAGGCGGGACGGGGTGTCCGCCGGCAGGGCGAGGGCCACGGACTCCGTGCCGGCCAGGGAGCGCACGGCGGCGCCGGACGCCTGGCGGAGCGCCTCGTCGTCGGCCCCGCCGTCCTGGTCCAGGTCCCCCAGACCCACGAGAACGAGCAGGGGCCAGCGGGAGCCGGACAGGCCCGGCAGGCGGTGCACCTCGTCCGGACGCCCCTTGACCTCGAGCAGCTCGAGGGAGGACTCGAGGGCGACGGCGGCCTCGTCGGGCAGCGCGTCCGTGAGCAGCAGCGGCCCGTCCGGGCCGGCGCCGACGCCGACGACGACGGCCGGCGCGGTGACCTCCGCGAGCGATCGGGCGATGAGGGTCGGGCGTTCCTGCGAGATCACGGAGGGATTCCTTCCTGGAGGGGACGGTGCGTCGGGGCGCGTGGCCGCAGACGATGGCGGGTCCGCACCGGGACGTCCAGCCCATCCTAGCCAGGGCGGAATACGGGGCGACCCCGGATCCGTTGCCCCTCCAGAGGCACTCGGCCGCCCGGCGCGGGCGCAGCGGAGCCACGGACGAGGAGGACAGGACAGGTGCAGGACCCCACACAGCTCTACACCCGGCACGACGCCGCACCCGGGGACGCCGTGCCGGACGGGCTGGGCGTGCTCGTGACGCTGACGGGCCACCTCGACGCGGGGCACGTCGGCCGGCAGGTCGGCGCGGGGCTGCGGGAACGGCTGGCCCACCGCACGGTCGCCCGCTTCGACGTCGACCAGCTCCACGACTACCGCGCCCGGCGGCCACGGATCCGGTTCGACCGCGAGCGCTACACGGACCTGCGGATGCCCGCGCTCGACGTCGAGCTGATGGAGGACCTGCTCGGCCACCCGTTCCTGCTGGTGGCGGGGCCGGAGCCGGACATGCAGTGGGGCCGGTTCACCGCGGCCCTCCTGGGCCTGCTGCAGGAGTGGGAGGCCTCCTCCGCCACCTTCCTGGACGCCGCGCCGCTGCCGGTGCCCCACACCCGCCGCATCGGGGTGACCACCCACGGCAGCCGCGCCGACGCGCTCGAGGGCCTGTCCACGTGGAGCCCCGAGGCCGACGTCGTGGCGGGGCTCGTGCAGGTCCTGGAGCTGCGGGCCGAGGAGGCGGGGTTGCCGACGGCGGGCTACACCGTGCACGTGCCGCACTACGTGGCCGAGGCGGGCTACCCCCAGGCGGCCGTCGCCGCGCTCGAGTACGCCGGCGCCTCCCTGGACCTCATGCTCCCCACGGACGAGCTGCGCGACGCCGCCCGCGAGGTCGACGCGGAGCTCGAGCGGCAGGTCGCCGGCTCGCCCGAGGTCCAGACGATGATCACCGGTCTCGAGAAGAACTACGACCAGAACTCCGAGGGCCAGGAGCGCTCCCTGCTGGAGTCCCACGGCGAGCTCCCCGACGGCGACGAGCTCGCCTCCGCCGTGGAGGCGTACCTCGCCGAGCGGGACGAGTCGGTCCAGCCGCGGCCGACGACTCCTGCACAGGACGACGAGGGTCCCGCCCCGTCCCCGGACCCGCAGGTCTGACCGGCGGGGTGGGGTGCGGCCCCGCACGCTGGAGGGCATGGATCACCCTCCCGCCGTCCCGTCCGCCGTCCCCGCCGGGGTCACGCCTCCCCACCTGCCGGTCCTGCGGGCCCGTGGGGTGGACGACCTGCTCGGCTACGCGTTCCACGTCCTCGGGACCGAGCCGCGCGAGTCCATCCTCCTGGTGACCCTCGCGCGGGCTCGGCTGCGCGCCGTCGTCCGGGTGGACCGGCCCGGACGGGAGACGCCCCCGGCCGCGAGGCACTGGGCCGAGGCCGTCGCCGCGGTGGCCCGTCGCGACGCCGCGGCCGACGCCGTCGTCTGCGTGAGCCTCACCGGCCGGGCGGGCGGACTCGAGCCGCCCGGCTGGTGGCCGCCCCTGGTGCGGGCCCTGCGGGACCGGGGGATCCCGGCGCGGGAGGGATGGGGCGTCGTCGCCGGGCACGCCGCCCGCTGGCCGGTGGAGCCGGGCGCAGGCCCCGGCCCGCTGGAGGAGGTGGATCCCCGCCACTCCGACCTCTCCCTGCACCTGATCGGCGCGGGCTCGGTCTGGGGCCTGCGCGCGGGACACCGGTCCGTGCCCACCCCCGCGGCCCTCGACCCGGCCGCCCCGGACCGCCCGCACTGGACGGCGGCCCGCGCCCGCCCCGAGGCGCCCGGACCGTGGCTGGCCGCGTGGGAGCGCGTCCTGGACGGAGGCGGGCTGCCCGAGCGCCCCGCAGGACGGGCCCGCCTCGGCGCCGGGCTCGAGCACCCCGCCCGGCGGGACGCCCTGCTGATCGCCGCCGCCGGTGCCGCCGCGGACGAGCTCCCCGCCGCGGAGCGCGCCGCGCTCCTGACCGGCACCCGCGACCCCGGGCCGGACTGGCGACGCCTCGACCGGCTCTGGGACGCCCTGCGCGCGCTCGCGGCCGACGCGCCGGCGCCCTGCGCCGCGCCGGCGCTCGCCCTCGCCGCCTGGATCTGCTGGGCACGGGGCGAGGGCACCGCGGCGGGCGCCCACTTGGACGTGGCGAGGCGGCTCGCCCCCCGGGATCCGCTGGTCGGGGTGCTGAGGCGGATCCTGGACGCGGGGGCCGTCTGCGCCTGGGCGGCGGATCCCCGCCGCGCCTGGACCCCGTGGGATCCGCAGGACCCGGCGTCCGGCATGAGAGGATGAGGCGGTTCGACGCATGCCGAGGCGGTTCGACTCCGCCCGCGGAGGAATAGACGCCGGCCTCCCCGTGTTGAGCACTTCGAGACCCTGCACTCCACGGGGCCGCCGACGCCGTCGTCGGTCCGTGGACTTGACAGGGTCACGTGCATATGACGCCGTGCTCCGCGATGACGGCGGGCACCCCGACGGAAAGGCCTCGAGTGACCACTTCGACGACCAGCGGCAAGCAGGACGGCAAGGAGACCGCCGCCTCGACCACGACGGCCGCCGCCGCGAAGAAGACCACCACCGCGGCGAAGAAGAAGACCACCGCCGCCGCGGCGAAGAAGCCCGCGGCCGCGAAGACGGCCTCCGGCGCGTCCACCGCCGCGAAGAAGACGACCGCGAAGTCGACCGCCGCCCAGGCGACCACCACGCGCGGGGCGACGACCACGAAGGCCGCCGCGGACGCGGAGACCGAGGCCGCGCCCGCCGCCGCGCCGCGCAAGCGGACCTCCACGGCCACGTCGACCGCCAAGGCGGCCCCCAAGAAGACGACGCGCGCCCCCAAGAAGACCGCTTCCAAGGCCGTGGCCGAAGAGGAGCTCGTCGAGGAGGAGGACCTCGAGCTGGACGCCGACGACGTCGCGGAGCAGGCCTCGCAGGACGGGGACGACGCCGACGCGGACGGCTCGGACGCCCCCGCCGCAGAGGACCTGGTCGCCACCACGGAGAAGCCCGCCGAGACCGCCGCCAAGGGTGCGTTCGTGATGGACAACTCCGAGGACGACGCCCCGGTCCAGCAGGTCGTGGTGGCCGGCGCCACCGCCGACCCCGTGAAGGACTACCTCAAGCAGATCGGCAAGGTCGCCCTGCTCAACGCGGAGCAGGAGGTGGACCTCGCCATGCGCATCGAGGCCGGCCTCTACGCCGAGCACCACTTCGCCGAGAACCCGCCCGAGGACTACCGGCTGCGCCGCGACGTCGAGCTGATCATCGCCGACGGCCGCCGCGCCAAGAACCACCTGCTCGAGGCCAACCTGCGCCTCGTCGTCTCCCTGGCCAAGAGGTACACGGGCCGCGGCATGCTGTTCCTGGACCTCATCCAGGAGGGAAACCTCGGCCTCATCCGCGCCGTGGAGAAGTTCGACTACACCAAGGGCTTCAAGTTCTCGACCTACGCGACGTGGTGGATCCGCCAGGCCATCACCCGCGCCATGGCGGACCAGGCCCGCACCATCCGCATCCCCGTGCACATGGTGGAGGTCATCAACAAGCTGGCCCGCGTGCAGCGCCAGATGCTGCAGGACCTCGGCCGCGAGCCCACCCCGGAGGAGCTGGCCAAGGAGCTGGACATGACCCCGGAGAAGGTCGTGGAAGTCCAGAAGTACGGCCGCGAGCCCATCTCCCTGCACACGCCCCTCGGCGAGGACGGCGACTCCGAGTTCGGCGACCTCATCGAGGACTCCGAGGCCGTGGTCCCCGCGGACGCCGTGTCCTTCACCCTGCTCCAAGAGCAGCTGCACTCCGTGCTGGACACGCTCTCCGAGCGCGAGGCCGGCGTGGTCGCGATGCGCTTCGGCCTCACCGACGGCCAGCCCAAGACCCTGGACGAGATCGGCAAGGTCTACGGCGTCACGCGCGAGCGCATCCGTCAGATCGAGTCCAAGACGATGTCCAAGCTGCGCCACCCGTCCCGCTCCCAGGTGCTGCGGGACTACCTGGACTGATCCGTCCCGCACACGACGACGGCCCGTCCCCTCCACGCGGAGGGTGACGGGCCGTCGTCATCAGGGGCCGGCATGAGCCGGGCCTCGGTCTCAGGCGGCGGTGGAGCCGTCCAGCTCCTCGGTCTGGTCCTGCCACAGGGCCGCCTGCGGGCGGAGCGAGGCCTCGACGCCGCGGGCGTGATGGCCGCAGAAGAGCAGCTCGCCGCCGGAGGGCAGCACGGCGCGGACGTAGGCCTGGGCGCCACAGCGGTCGCAACGGTCGGCGCGGGTGAGGGCGGCCGGTTCGGCCACGGCGGTGATGGACATGCGTCCTCCTCGTCTTCGTTCGGGTCAGGGGCGCGGAGCGCGCCGCATCCTGTCCACTGGAACGCCCAGCATGGCACCCTCCTTCCCGGCGCGGGCTCCGAGCCCCGCTGTTTCGCCACCCGCGTACGCGGCGCCGGTGCCGCCGCGGCCGAGGGGCCACCGTTGTCACGTCTGTCGCGCCGGTAGGCTGGGACGACCCCGCCGCCGCCCCGGAAGGACCGCCCCCTGTGCCCGCGAACACCGAGTACTCCGCCCGCCACCTCTCCGTTCTGGAGGGGCTCGAGGCGGTGCGCAAGCGTCCGGGCATGTACATCGGCTCGACGGACTCGCGCGGGCTCATGCACTGCCTGTGGGAGATCATCGACAACTCCGTGGACGAGGCCCTGGCCGGCTTCGGCCAGTCCATCGACGTCACGCTGCACCCGGACGGGTCGGTCGAGGTCGCGGACAACGGCCGCGGCATCCCGGTGGACGTGGAGCCGCGCACGGGGCTGACCGGCGTCGAGGTGGTCTTCACCAAGCTCCACGCCGGCGGCAAGTTCGGCGGCGGTTCCTACGCGGCCTCGGGCGGCCTCCACGGCGTGGGCGCCTCCGTGGTCAACGCCCTGTCCTCCCGCCTGGACGTGCAGGTGGTGCGCGGGGGCAAGGTCCATCAGCTCTCGTTCCGGCGCGGCGAGCCCGGTCGCTTCCAGGACGGCTCCCGCCCCACCCCGGACGCGCCGTTCGAGCCGGCCGCCGACGCCGCCCCGCTGGACGTCGTCGGGAAGGCCAAGCGCGGGCAGACCGGCACCCGCGTCCGCTACTGGGCGGACGAGCAGATCTTCACCCCGGACGCGACGTTCTCCATGGAGGACCTCCAGGCGCGCGCCCGGCAGACCGCCTACCTCATCCCGGGCTTGCGCATCGCGGTCACCGACCTGCGGCGCCTCACGGGCACGGCGGGGGAGGCGGGGCCGGTCCAGGAGGTCTACCAGTACGACGGCGGCATCGCCGAGTTCGTGGACCACCTCACCCCCGCCAAGCCGGTGACCGACGTCTGGCGGATCCAGGGCTCCGGCACCTTCACGGAGCGGGTCCCGGTGCTCGGCGAGGACGGCCGCACGCAGATGCAGGACGTGCAGCGCACCTGCGAGGTGGACGTGGCCCTGCGGTGGGACGTGGGCTACGAGACCGTGTTCCGCTCGTTCGTGAACATCATCGCCACGCCCAAGGGCGGCACCCACCAGTCCGGCTTCGAGTCGGCGCTGCTCAAGGTGTTCCGCGCCCAGGTGGAGGCCGGCGCGCGCCGTCTGAAGGCCGGCTCGGACCGTCCGGACAAGGACGACGTCCTGGCGGGCATGACCGCGGTCCTCACCGTGCGCCTGGCCGAGCCGCAGTTCGAGGGGCAGACCAAGGAGATCCTGGGCACCCCCGCGGTCCGCAGGATCGTGGCCCGGGTGGTGGAGAAGGAGCTCACGGCCCTGCTGACCTCCACGGCCCGCGGCCAGAAGCAGCAGGTCGGCGCGCTTCTGGAGAAGGTCGTGGCGGAGATGAAGTCCCGCATCTCGGCCCGCACGCACAAGGAGAACCAGCGGCGCAAGAACGCCCTGGAGACCTCCACCATGCCCGCGAAGCTCGCGGACTGCCGCTCCAACGACGTCGCCGCCTCTGAGCTGTTCATCGTCGAGGGCGACTCCGCCCTCGGCACCGCCAAGCTGGCCCGCTCCTCCGACTTCCAGGCCCTCCTGCCCATCCGCGGCAAGATCCTGAACGTCCAGAAGGCCTCGGTCTCCGACATCCTCTCCAACGCCGAGTGCGCGGCCCTGATCCAGGTGGTCGGGGGCGGCGCGGGGCGCGGCTTCGACCTCGACGCCGCCCGCTACGGCAAGGTCATCCTCATGACGGACGCCGACGTCGACGGCGCCCACATCCGCACCCTGCTCCTCACCCTCTTCTTCCGGTACATGCGCCCCATGGTGGAGGCCGGCCGGGTGTACGCCGCCGTGCCGCCGCTGCACCGCATCGAGGCCGTGACCCGCGGGAAGAAGGAGCGGGAGGTCATCTACACCTACTCCGAGGCGGAGCTTCACGAGGTCCTCGCACGGCTCGAGGCCGAGGGCCGCACCTACCGCGAGCCGATCCAGCGGTACAAGGGCTTGGGCGAGATGGACGCCGACCAGCTCGCGGAGACCACCATGGACCCCCGCCACCGCATGCTCCGCCGCGTGACCATCTCCGAGGTGGAGGCCGCGGAGAGGGTGTTCGAGCTGCTGATGGGCTCCTCGGTGGCCCCGCGCAAGGCGTTCATCGTCTCGAACGCGGACGAGCTGGACCGCGAACGCATCGACGCCTGACCCGCACCGCCGGCCAATCCTCGCCCCCCGACCCCGCCCCTCATGGACGCACCCCTGGCCTTGCTATGCTCCCGCCACGGACGCCGTGGCTCAGAATACAGGTCGACGAGTCGGCGAGCCCCTCACGGAGCGCTCCGACGCTGGGACGGGCCACACCGCCGCTTCTCAGGGGAGGGACGGCACGCTCCGGGGCGATGCCCCCGCCTGGCGCGCCGCCGGCGTGGGCGCCGCGTTCGGGCTGGCCTCGGTGGTGTGCAGCCTGCAGGACCACCTCGCCGAGTGGTCAGCCATCGGCGGGGCGGCCGCCTTCATGGCCCTCGGCCTGCTGTCCATGACGGGGCTGCGCTTCGTGGTGGACCAGGAGAAGGCCAGGAGGACCGTCTTCTACGCCGGTGAGCGACAGGGGGCCTGGTTCCTGCTGAACTTCCTGGGGATCTTCCAGATCCCGCGGTTCCTCATCTCCGGCATCGCCGACCCCACCGGGCTCGTGCTCGCCGCCGCGGGGCTCGGCATCGTGGTCGCCGTAGCGAACCAGGCCCTCGTGAGCCGGTACATGACCGGCCGCCGCCAGCCGGACCCGGAGCCCGTCCCCCTCGGGTGAGGCACGGCGCCCCTGCGGTCCCCACAGGACGGCGGGCGCCCGCTCGTCCTGGTGACGTCCTCCCGCCTCCGGAGGGTCAGCGGTCGCGGTAGTACGCCGCCAGGCGCAGCAGGCCCTCGTCCATCGAGACGGACGGCGTCCAGTCGAGCACCTCGCGCGTGCGGCGCTGGTCGAACCAGTGCGACGTCGACAGCTGCTCGGCGAGGAACTCGGTCAGGGGCGGCTCGCCGTCGGCGGAGCCGCGCCCGGAGGAGCGGACCCCGAAGAGGTCGCGCTCCCACGCCCGCTCGATGAGCGCGCCGGCGCGGCGGGCCACGCCCGCGGGCACGGTGCGCTCGGGCTCCGGGGCGCCGCCGGCGAGCGCGATCCGGCGGATCAGCTCGCCCACGGGGCGCGGCTCGCCGTTGGTCACGACGAGGGCCTCGCCGTGGGTGTGGTCCACCGCGGAGACCGCGGCCACCACGGCCTCCACCGCGTTGCCCGTGTAGAGCGTGTCCACCAGCGCCGCGCCCGAGCCCAGCACCGGCATCCGGCCCTCCCGGGCCCGCTGCACGATCCGGTCGGTGAGCTGCAGGTCACCCGGGCCCCACATCAGGTGCGGCCGCAGGGCCAGCACCCGGAAGTCGTCGGCGTCCGCGCCCAGGGCGATCAGCTCGCCGGCCGCCTTCGTGCGGGCGTAGGGGCCGCGGGCGTGCTCCGGGTCCGCCGGGCCGGCGCCCTCGCCGACGATCGACGCGCCGGCGTGGGCGACCGACGGGGACGAGACGTGCACGAACCGGTGCACACCCCGGCGCCGCGCGGCGTGCACCAGGATCCGGGTGCCCTCCACGTTCACGGCGGCGAACTCCTCCTCGGGCCCGCTCACGGAGACCTTCGCGGCGACGTGCACCACCGTGTCCACGCCCTCGAGTGCGCGTTCGACGGCGGCCGGGTCGGTCACCGAGCCGAGCACGTCCACCGCGCCCGGCACCCCGGACGGCCGGCGCTGCAGGGTGGTGACAGGGTTGCCCGCCTCCGCCAGGACGCGCGCGACGCCCGAGCCGAGCAGGCCGGAGGCGCCCGTGACCAGGACCCGCCGGTGCTCCACCCGTTCGGCCAGCTGCAGCAGACCGTCGTCCCCGAGGTGGACCTCGAAGCCCATGCGGCTCACAGCCCGTCCACCGTCCCCCCGGCGAGCACGCCCTCGGCCCAGCGGGCGACCCGGGGCCGGTCGATCTTGGAGTTGTGGCGGATGTCCGTGGGGATGTGGTCCGCCACCAGCACCGCCGCCACGGGCAGCGGCTCCAGCGCGGAGCGCACCGAGGCCGCCAGGGCAGTGGGGGCCAGGCCCTGCTTGGGCCTGCCGTCCCGATGGTGGCCGGCGCGGCGGGGCGGGCGCGCCGCCGGGACCGCGGCCTCGACCACGACGACGACGGCCTGCGTCCCGGCCGGGCCGACGCCCACCACGGCGGAGCGCGCGACGGGCCCGAGCGCGTCGACGACGCCCTCGGGGCCGCCGGGCGCCAGGGGGCGGTCGGGGGTGGTGAGCACGTGCTGGGCGCGACCCTCGATCCAGACCCGGCCCTCGGCGTCGAAGTGGCCGACGTCGGCGGTGCGGTGCCACACGCGGCCGTCGCGGCGGATCAGCCCGTCGCGCTTGGACTGGTGGTCCGTGAACCACAGGGCGTCGTAGCGGTCCTTCAGGTGCGGCGCGGAGACCACGAATTCGCCGAGGACGCCGTGACCGGCGGCCGGATCCAGGGTGACCTCCTCGGGGGTGCCGTCCTCCGCCAGGGGGGCGATGCGGAACTCGACCGTGGGCAACGGGGAGCCCACG
The DNA here is from genome assembly GCF_022346985.1 of Micrococcus sp. ACRRV. Classification (NCBI taxonomy): domain Bacteria; kingdom Bacillati; phylum Actinomycetota; class Actinomycetes; order Micrococcales; family Micrococcaceae; genus Micrococcus; species Micrococcus sp. ACRRV. Next base: position 2,274 of record NZ_JAKRNH010000060.1, on the reverse strand, counting down.
CACACGCCGGCGTCGTCGGCGCGCCGCAGGGCGTGGATGGTCTCGCCGTCGATGTTGGCGAGGAGGAGCCCCTCTGTCATGCCGTAGGGGGTGTTCACCTCGGCCTCCGGCATGAGCGCGGAGACCTGGCGCAGCAGGGCGGGGTGGACGGGGGCGCCGGCCGAGAGCACCTGGCGGACCTGACGCAGGGCCGTGCGCTGCTCGCCGCTGAGGTCCCCGGCCGTGGCGACCACGTTGGCCAGCGCGGCGGGCGAGGCGAAGAGCACGGAGGACTGTCCGGCGATCGCGGCGTCGGCCAGGGCCGCGGCCGTCAGCGTGGCCGGCTTGGTCACGTCCATCACGGGGGAGACGGACGCGGCGCCGAGCGCGGGCCCCAGCAGGGCGAAGGGCGCGAAGCCGGCCAGCAGGGAGGCGCCCGGGCGGATGTCCAGGGTGCGCGCGATCAGCCGCACGAGGTGGCCGAGCCGCTCGTGCGTGTACACGACACCCTTGGCGGGACCCGTGGAGCCGGACGTGAACAGCACCGCGGCGTCCGCGCCGAGCTCCGGCACGGGCAGCGGCGCGCCGGCGGCGTCGCGGGGAACGCCCAGCTCGGGGGCCCGGTGGCGGTCCACCATCGCGTAGAGGGAGTCCGACACGTCCAGCAGGGCGCGCTGCGGTGCGGCCAGCGTGGAGACGGACAGGCGGGTGCCCGGCCAGTTCTGCGCGCGGGCCAGCGTGAGCCCAGCGGTCTTCCCGATCACCCAGCGTGGGCGGGCGGACTTCATGGCCCGGGTCATCCCGGAGACGCCCAGCCCCTGGTCGGCGACGACCGCGACGGCCCCGACGCGCAGCACGGCGTAGAGGGCGGCGGAGAGGTCGCGGCCGGGCGGCACCAGCATGGACACCCGGTCGCCGGGGCGCATGCCGGCCTCCCACAGGCCCGTGGCGATCGCCGAGACGGTCTCCTGGAACTCGCCCCAGGACACGGCGACGGGGCGGCGCGCCCCGCCGAAGAGGGCGCGCGAGGCCTCGGCGCCCGCCATGTCCACGAGGGCGGTGTACTCCCGCATGGGGGAGTCGGGCGCGCCCCAGTCCTCGAGCCGGTCCCACAGCCGGGGCAGGCCCGCCGGGGACCCGGCCTCGGAGGCGTGGTCGGCGATGTCCACGTGCACGCCGCGCGAGGCCTCCGGCAGCAGCGGCAGCGCCGAGGTCCGCGGGGCGGCGTCGTCCGCGTGGGGCCGCGGCCCGGGCAGCCCGGAGGCGGGGTCCGCCAGCAGCCCGGCGGTCAGCAGCTGGGCCCACGTGAGCAGCGGGGTGACGACGTCGCGGTCGTCGATCAGCAGGTGCCCGGCCTCCTCGTAGCGGTGCACGCGAGCGGCGGGGAGCCGGTCGCGGAGGTCGTCGAGGTAGCGGTCCAGGAAGACGGGGTCGTCCGCACCCCACTGGATCAGCGCGGGCGTCCCCTGCGCGCCGAGCGCGCTGACGCCGGAGGAGACCTCCTCCAGGGCCGCGTGGCTGCCGTGGGAGGCGTCCACCGGGATGTCGGCGACGAACCCGCCGACGCCGCCGCGGCGCTCCGCCGAGGGGTAGGGCAGGTGGTAGGCGGCGCGGACCTCAGGGGCGAGGGAGGGCTTGGCCAGCGAGGTGGTCACCGCGATGAACGCGTCCGTGCTCACGGTGGAGGCGGGCAGCACGGGTCCGGCCAGGGCGGCCTGGAGGGGCGCGGGGATCTTCGCCTGCGGCGGCTGGTGGACCGCCGTGTTGAGTGTGGAGACGCCGGCCACGACGTCCCGGTGGCGCCCGGCCCAGCCGAGGGAGACGACGCCGCCCCAGTCGTGGCCGAGGGTGATCAGCGGGTGGCCCGTCGCGGCCAGGTCCGTGAGGCCGAGCGCGGCGGTGAGGGCGTCGAGGTCGTCGAGCCGGTCCCCGAGGGAGCGGTAGGTGCTGCGGGCCCGGCCCATCTCGGAGGGGGTGGGGGAGGCCGGATGCTCGAGGCGCTCGGAGTAGCCCATGTCGAGCTGGTCCGGGGCCACCACGCGCCAGGCCTGCTGGCCGCGCCGGGCCCGGCGGGTGGTCTCCGCCAGGAGGGCGCGCCACAGGTAGGACCAGGTGGGGTTTCCGTGCACGGCGAGGATCGTGCCCGCGAGCTCGGCGCCGAGGGCGGCCAGCTGCGGCCCGTTGTCCGCGACGTGCAGGGTGCGCTCGACGCCGGGCAGGTCCGCGGCGGAGCGGATGGTCACGAGTCGCGACCAGTCGGGGTCCCAGCCGGGCAGCTGGTCGAACGGGGGGAGG
>NZ_JAKRNH010000005.1:0-39173 GCF_022346985.1 Micrococcus sp. ACRRV | reverse complement strand
GGGTTCCACGGGGGCGGCGGGGAGGGCGTCGTCGGGCATGCCGACCATGCTAGGCGCTGGGCCGGCCGTCGAACGGGGCCCGGACGCATGCGAGCGGGCCGCCACCCCGTGGGGTGACGGCCCGCTCGTGCGGTGCCGACGACCGTCGGCGGGTCCCGGCGCCCGGAGGCGCCGGAGCCTGCTCAGGCCATCTTCTGGGCGGCCTCGCCGCCGGCGGGCTCGAAGCCCGCCGCCTTGGCCTCCTCGACGGTGGAGAACCAGACCTCGGCGGTGGTCTGGTCGTACCAGCGCGAGCCGGGCACGTGGTACTTCTTCGAGCTGGCGTTGCCCTTGATGGTCGCGCCCTCGGGGGCCGAGCCGTCCTCGGTGGTGGCGACGGCGCCGTCGATCTCCACGGCGGTCTCCTCCGACTCGGCGACGGTGACCTCCTCGGTGGCGGCCGGGTCGACGACCTCGACCGGGGTCTCCTCGACGGGCGCGGCGGCCGGAGCGGAGGCGGCGGCCTGCTCGGCCTCCCGGACGACGGCCTGCTTGCCGGAGACGGGCTCCATGACGAGCTCGATCACAGCCATCGGCGCGTTGTCGCCCTGACGGTTGCCGATCTTGGTGATGCGGGTGTACCCGCCGTTGCGCTCGGCCATGGCGGGGGCGATCACGGTGAACAGCTCGTGCACGATCGACTTGTTCGTGCGGGACTTCGCCGCGATGATGCCCTGCACCTTGCGACGCGCGGGCAGGTCGCCCTTCTTCGCGATGGTGATCAGGCGCTCGGCGTGGGGACGCAGGCGCTTGGCGCGGGTGAGCGTGGTCGTAATCGACTTGTGCTCGAACAGCTGGGCCGACATGTTGGCCAGCATGATGCGCTCGTGGGCCGGGCTGCCGCCCAGGCGCGGACCCTTGGTGGGGGTAGGCATGGTGTAACTCCTCGGGTGGGACCCTCCGCCGGCTGCGGCGGCGGGTCGAAGATGTCAGTGGTGCGTACGGCTCAGAAGTCCGAGAACGGGTCGTCGTCCTGGCTCGCGTGCGCCTGCGGGTCGAAGCCGGCCGGCGAGTCCTTGAGGGACAGGCCGAGCTCGTACAGCTTCTCCTTGACCTCGTCGATGGACTTCGCGCCGAAGTTGCGGATGTCCATCAGGTCGGCCTCGGAGCGCGCGACGAGCTCGCCCACGGTGTGGATGCCCTCGCGCTTGAGGCAGTTGTACGAGCGCACGGTGAGCTCGAGGTCCTCGATCGGCTGCGCCAGGTCGGCGGACCCGTCCGCCTCGGCGGGGGCCTCGCCCAGGTCGATGCCCTCGGCCTCGACGTTCAGGCCCTTGGCCAGGCCGAAGAGCTCCACCAGGGTGGAGCCTGCGGAGGCCACGGCGTCGCGCGGGAGCATCGACTCCTGGGTCTCCACGTCCAGGATCAGGCGGTCGAAGTCGGTCCGCTGCTCGACGCGGGTCGCCTCGACCTTGAACGTCACCTTCAGCACCGGCGAGTAGATGGAGTCGACCGGGATGCGGCCGATCTCCTGGTCCGCGGACTTGTTCTGCGCGGCGGTGACGTAGCCGCGACCGCGCTCGACGGTCAGCTCCATGTCGAACTTGCCCTTCGCGTTCAGCGTCGCGATGTGCAGGTCCGGGTTGTGGATCTCGACGCCGGCCGGCGCCGTGATGTCCGCGGCGGTGACGACGCCGGAGCCCTGCTTGCGCAGGTAGGCGACGACGGGCTCGTCGTTCTCCGAGGAGACGGAGAGCTTCTTGATGTTGAGGATGATCTCGGTGACATCCTCCTTCACGCCGTTGACGGTGCTGAACTCGTGCAGCACACCGTCCACGCGGATGCTGGTCACGGCAGCACCGGGGATGGAGGACAGCAGAGTGCGGCGCAGGGAGTTGCCGAGGGTGTAGCCGAAGCCGGGCTCGAGGGGCTCGATGACGAACCGGGAGCGATGGTCGGACACGACCTCTTCGGTCAGCGTGGGGCGCTGTGCAATGAGCACGGACATTTCCTTTCGGCGAGCGTCCGCCATATGACGCACGCGGGGGGTGGAAACGAGGACGGGATGGGGGTCGACGGACGACCTGCCCGTGCCCTCCCGGTCGGGAGGGCACGGGCACAGTGCTCAGATCAGACGCGGCGGCGCTTGGCCGGACGGGCGCCGTTGTGCGCCTGCGGGGTGACGTCCTGGATGGACCCCACCTCGAGGCCGGCGGCCTGCAGCGAGCGGATCGCGGTCTCGCGGCCCGAGCCCGGGCCCTTCACGAAGACGTCGACCTTCTTCATGCCGTGCTCCTGGGCGCGCTTGGCGGCCTGCTCGGCGGCCATCTGGGCGGCGTAGGGGGTCGACTTGCGCGAGCCCTTGAAGCCCACCTCGCCGGACGAGGCCCAGGAGATGACGGCACCGGTGGTGTCCGTGATGGACACGATGGTGTTGTTGAAGGTGCTCTTGATGTGGGCCTGACCCACGGTGATGTTCTTCTTGTCCTTGCGACGCGGCTTGCGGACCGCAGAACGGGTCTTGGGGGGCATGTGATTCTCCTCCGGGAAAGCTGGTGGTGGAAGCGACGGGTCCCGCGCGGCCTCCGGCGTGGGCCGGGCTCAGCGCGGGGACGGGTCACTTCTTCTTGCCGGCGACCGTCTTCTTCGGGCCCTTGCGGGTACGGGCGTTGGTCTTCGTGCGCTGGCCGCGCACCGGCAGGCCGCGGCGGTGGCGCAGGCCCTCGTAGGAGCCGATCTCCACCTTGCGGCGGATGTCGGCGGCGACCTCGCGGCGGAGGTCGCCCTCCACCTTGTAGCTGCCCTCGATGTGGTCGCGCAGCTGCACCAGCTGATCGTCGGTGAGGTCCTTCACGCGGATGTCCCGGTCGATGCCGGTCGCCGCCAGGGTCTCCTCAGCGCGGGTCTTCCCCACACCGTAGATGTAGGTGAGTGCGATGATCACGCGCTTCTCGCGCGGAATGTCAACGCCTGCAAGACGAGCCATGGGCCGTCCTCCTGATTCCTTCTGCAACAGGGGTCTGCACCAGGGACGCCCCGTCTGACGCGGCCCTCGGGCCTCGCGCGCCCCGACCGCGGCACCGGGGAAGTTCCGGTGGTGCTCCGCGGCGGCGACGTGCCGTCATCGGTCTCCGGCCCCTGCGACCGGAGGTCACGCGCCCGCAGGCGCGTTGTCCTTGATGTTCGGCCGTGTGGCCGGTGATGGGTGTGGTCAACGCACGGCGTCGGCCCCCGGGCTCCCGGGGACGCGATCAGCCCTGGCGCTGCTTGTGGCGCGGGTTCTCGCAGATCACCAGCACGCGGCCCTTACGGCGCACGACCTGGCACTTGTCGCAAATCCGCTTCACGCTCGGCTGAACCTTCACGGCTCTTCCTCCTGCGTTCGCTTCGGACGGATGATTCTTACTTGTAGCGGTAGACGATGCGGCCTCGGTTGAGGTCGTAGGGGCTAAGCTCCACCACCACGCGGTCCTCGGGGAGGATGCGGATGTAGTGCTGACGCATCTTTCCGGAGATCGTCGCGAGCACGACGTGCTCGTTCTGCAGGCGCACACGGAACATCGCGTTCGGCAATGCCTCGGTGACCGTGCCCTCGACCTCGATGACACCTTCCTTCTTAGCCATGTCCTCCACAATCGTCGTGCCATGCGGCGCGCGGAGGCGTATCGCATGACGGGAACGGGTCTGACCGCGCCTCACGCGCATGCGCCTAGGCACGGCCAACATTCGATGATACCCCACAGAGCCCGGCCCGGGCAACGCCGACGACGACGGGCCGGGCGGTCGACCACCCGGCCCGTCCTGGCCCCCGCAGAGGGAGGGCCGGGGTCACTCCCCCGGGGGCACCGGCACGACGCCGTGGGCCGCGAGCTCCGCGGCGCCGCCGTCGGGCGCGGTGAGCACCCACACGCCGCCGGGGTGCCGGCAGACGGTGTGCTCCCACTGGCTGGCGCGGGCGCCGTCCGTGGTCACCACGGTCCACTCGTCCTCAAGGGTGCGGGTCTCGATGCCGCCGCGCACGAGCATCGGCTCGATGGCCAGCGCCATGCCGTGCTGCACCTTCGGGCCGCGGTGGCCGGTGCGGTAGTTGAACACGTCGGGCGCCAGATGCATGGCGGAGCCGATGCCGTGGCCCACGTAGTCCTCGAGGATGCCGAGCGGCGCACCCGGCTGGGAGGTCACGAAGTCGTCGACGGCGTCGCCGATCTCTCCCACGTGGCGGGCCTGCGCGAACGCGGCGATGCCGACCCAGAGCGCCTGCCGGGTGATCTCGGAGAGTCGCTCGTCCTCCGGGTCCGCGGTGCCCGCCTCAGACGAGCCCAGGATGAGGGTTCGGGCCGAGTCCGAGTGCCACCCGTCGACGATGGCCCCGCCATCGATCTTCAGCACGTCGCCCTGCTGCAGCACCCGCTCCCCGGGGATGCCGTGGACGACCTCCTCGTTGACGGACGCGCAGACCGTGGCCGGATACCCGTAGTAGCCCAGGAAGTTGGACGTGGCCCCGTGCTGCGCCAGCACGTCCGCGAAGACGGCGTCGACCTCGGCGGTGGTCACCCCGGGGGCCGCGGCCGCGACGGCGGCGTCCAGGGCCTCGGACAGGACCACCCCCGCGCGCTGCATGGTCTGCAGCTGGGGGGTGGTCTTGAGCTCGATGGAGCGGCGGGAGAACACGCCCGTCAGGCCTGGGTGTCCGGGGTGATGATCGGCAGGGTGCCGGTCGCGGCGCGAACGGAGTACACCGACTGCAGCACGCGCTCCGTGACGTCGTCGATCTGGCCGGTGCCGTCCACGCGGGCGACGATGCCGCGGTCCGCGTAGGACTCGATCACGGACTCGGTCTCGCGGTGGTACAGGTCCAGGCGGTGCTGGATGACCTCCTCGGTGTCATCGGCGCGGCCCTCGATCTCGGCGCGCTTGAGCAGGCGCGCCACGAGCTCGGCGTCCGGCACCTCGAGCTCGACGACGGCGGACAGCGCCTGGCCCGCGTCCTTCAGCATGGCGTCGAGCGCCTCGACCTGACCCGCGGTGCGCGGGTAGCCGTCGAGGAGGAAGCCGGTCTCGGCGTCGGACTGGGAGAGCCGGTCGGCGACCATGCGGTTGGTCACCTCGTCCGGGACGAAGTCGCCGGCGTCCATGTAGCGCTTGGCCTCCTGGCCGAGCTCCGTCATGTTCTTGACGTTGTGGCGGAAGATGTCGCCCGTCGAGACGGCGACGATCCCCAGCTTGTCGGCGATGCGGGTGGCCTGGGTTCCCTTGCCCGAGCCGGGGGGGCCCATCAGCAGCATGCGGGTCATCGTGTGTTCCTCACTGTCGAACGGACGGACGCTCAGCGGAGCAGGCCCTCGTAGTGGCGCTGCTCCATCTGGGCGCTGATCTGCTTCACCGTCTGGAGGCCCACGCCCACCATGATCAGGATGGAGGTGCCGCCGAACGGGAAGTTCTGGTTCGCGCCGATCAGCACGAACGCGATCAGCGGGATCATGGCCACGATACCCAGATAGAGGGCGCCGGGGAGAGTGATGCGGCTGATGACGTACTGCAGGTAGCGCTCCGTGGGACGCCCGGCGCGGACGCCCGGGATGAAGCCGCCGTAGCGCTTCATGTTGTCGGAGATCTCCTGCGGGTTGAAGGTGATCGACACGTAGAAGTACGTGAAGCCGATGATCATCAGCAGGTACAGGGCCATGTAGAGCGGGTGGTCGCCGCCCACGAAGTACGTGCTCAGGAAGGAGACCCACGCGGGCGGGGCGGACCCGTCCTGCGGGGTGTTGAACTGCGCGAGGATGCCCGGGAGCATCAGCACCGAGGACGCGAAGATCACGGGGATCACGTTGGCCATGTTCACCTTGATCGGGATGAAGGTGCTGGTGCCGCCCACGGTGCGGGTGCCGATCTGCCGCTTGGCGTACTGCACCGGGATCCGCCGCTGGGACTCCTCCACGAACACGACGGCCAGCATGGTCAGCAGGCCCACCACCATGACGATCGCGAACGTGCGCCAGCCCTGGGTCTGGAGCACCTGGCCGATGCCGGCCGGGAAGCCCGCGGCGATCGACGCGAAGATCAGCAGGGACATGCCGTTGCCGATGCCGTTCTCCGTGATGCGCTCGCCCAGCCACATGACGATCACGCAGCCGGTGGTGAGCACGACGACGACGAGCAGGACCGTGGCGATCGACTGATCGTGCAGCAGCGGGACCCGGCACCCCAGCAGGGCGCCGGTGCGCGCGAGGGAGGCCATCGTCGTGCCCTGGAGCACGGCCAGGGCGATGGTGAGGTAGCGCGTGTACTGCGTGAGGGTGGCCTGCCCCTGCGGGCCCTCCTGGTGGAGCTGCTCGAAGCGCGGGATCACCACGCGCAACAGCTGCACGATGATCGACGCCGTGATGTAGGGCATGATCCCCAGCGCGAAGATCGACACCTGCAGCAGGGCACCGCCGGAGAACATGTTCACGAACGAGTACAGCCCGCCCTGGGCGGAGCCCGCCGCCAGGCACTGGCGGACAGCGGCGTAGTCCACGCCGGGCGCCGGGATGAACGCGCCGAGGCGGTACACGGCCACCAGCGCCAGCGTGAAGAGGATCTTCCGCCGCAGGTCCTGCGTCCGGACGATCCGGGCGATGGCCTTGAACACATGTCCTCCTGCAGGGTGTCGACGAGGCGCGGCACCCCCACGGGGGACGCCGACGCACACGGCCCCGCGCAGACGGGACCGCCATCGGAGTCTACACACACGCACCAGGGCCCCTGGTCCGGGCGTTCGCCCGGGCCAGGGGCCCTGTGGTGTCGATCAGTCGATCAGACGGTCTCGGCGGAGCCGCCGGCGGCCTTGATCTTCTCGATCGCAGAGGCGGAGAAGGCGTCGGCCTTCACCTGCACGGCGGAGGTGATCTCGCCGGTGCCCAGCACCTTCACGGGCTGGTTCTTGCGCACGAGGCCCTTGGACACCAGGGTCTCCACGGTCACCTCGCCGCCCTCCGGGAACATCTCGGAGAGCTTGTCCAGGTTCACGACCTGGTACTCCGTGCGGAACGGGTTCTTGAAGCCGCGCAGCTTCGGCAGACGCATCTGCAGCGGAAGCTGGCCGCCCTCGAAGCCGGCACGCACCTGGTAGCGCGCCTTGGTGCCCTTGGTGCCGCGACCGGCGGTCTTGCCCTTGGAGCCCTCACCGCGACCCACACGGGTCTTGGCGGTCTTGGCACCGGGGGCCGGACGCAGGTCGTGGACCTTGATGGCGTCGTTCTCAGCCATGGTTGACCTCCTCCACGGACACCAGGTGCGGCACGGTGTTGACCATGCCCACGGTCGCCGCGTCGGCCTTGCGGGTGACCTGGTGGCCGATCCGCTTGAGGCCGAGCGAGCGCAGGGTGTCGCGCTGGTTCTGCTTGGTCCCCGTCACGCCGCGGGTCTGGGTGATGACCAGGGTGGCGTCCGAGGGCTGGATGTTCTTACGGGTGGTCTGCAGCACGGCTCACACACCTGCCTTCTGAGCGCCCTTGGAGGCGCGATCGTTCTCCATCGTACGAAGCATCGCATGAGGGGCGACCTCGTCCAGGGCCTTGCCACGGCGGGCGGCAACGGCCTGGGGCTCCTCCAGACGCTTCAGGGCGTCCACGGTGCCGCGCACGATGTTGATCGCGTTGGCGGACCCCATGGACTTGGACAGCACGTCGTGGATGCCGGCGCACTCGAGGACGGCGCGCACCGGACCGCCGGCGATCACGCCGGTACCCGGGGAGGCCGGACGCAGGAGCACGACGCCGGCGGCGTCCTCACCCTGCACGAGGTGCGGGATGGTGGAGCCGACGCGCGGCACGCGGAAGAAGGACTTCTTGGCCTCCTCCACGGCCTTCTGGATCGCGGCGGGCACCTCCTTGGCCTTGCCGTAGCCGACGCCGACGGTGCCGTCGCCGTCACCCACCACCACGAGGGCGGTGAAGGAGAAGCGGCGGCCGCCCTTGACGACCTTGGAGACGCGGTTGATCGCGACGACGCGCTCGAGGAACGCGTCCTTCTCGTCCTCCTGGGCGCCACGACGGTTGCGGTCGTCGCGGCGGCCGCCACGACGATCCCCGTCACGGCCGCCACGGCCGCCGTCGCGACCGCCACGGCCGCCGGAGCGCTCGGTGGACTGGCCGGCCGAGCCCGCGGAGGTCTCGGACACGGTGGTCTCGGTGGTCTCGCTCACCTGGGTGTCCTTCTGATCGTTGGTCTCGGTCACAGCTGCAGCCCTCCCTCGCGGGCGCCGTCGGCCACGGCCGCGACGCGACCGTGGTACTTGTTGCCGCCGCGGTCGAACACGACGGCCTCGATGCCGGCGGCCTTCGCGCGCTCGGCGACGAGCTCGCCCACGCGCTTGGCCTTGGCGGTCTTGTCACCGTCGAACGCGCGCACGTCGGCCTCCATGGTGGAGGCGTACGCCAGCGTGCGGCTCTGGGTGTCGTCCACGACCTGCACGAACATGTGGCGTGCAGAGCGGTTGACGACCAGACGGGGACGGACGGCGGTGCCGGAGATCCGCTTGCGCACCCGGAGGTGGCGGCGGGTGCGGGCGTTGAACTTGCCCTTGCCCTTCACCTTGAGCGTGGACATCACTTACCTGCCTTTCCGGCCTTGCGGCGGATCTGCTCGCCCGCGTAGCGCACGCCCTTGCCCTTGTACGGGTCGGGCTTGCGCAGCTTGCGGATGTTGGCGGCGGTCTCGCCGACCTTCTGCTTGTCGATACCGGCCACGGTGACCTTGTTGCCCTCGACGGTGAAGGAGATGCCCTCGGGGCACTTCACCGGCACGGGATGGGAGTAGCCCAGGGCGAACTCGAGGTCCTGGCCCTTGGCCTGCACGCGGTAGCCGGTGCCGACGACCTCGAGGGCCTTGGTGAAGCCCTCGGTCACGCCCAGCACCATGTTGTTGATCAGGGTGCGGGACAGGCCGTGCAGGGAGCGGGACTCACGCTCGTCGTCGGGGCGGGCCACGATGACCTGGCCCTCCTCGAGGGTGGCCGTGATGGGGGACGGGAGCGTGTGCTCCAGCTGGCCCTTGGGGCCCTTCACGGAGATGCGGGCGCCGTCGATGGTCACATCGACGCCGCTGGGAACGGTGATCGGGAGACGTCCGATTCGCGACATGTCAGTTCAGCCTTTCTTCTGTCTCGTCCGTCACCAGACGTAGGCGAGGACTTCTCCGCCCACGCCCTTCTGGGACGCCTGACGGTCCGTGAGCAGACCGGAGGAGGTGGACAGGATGGCGATGCCGAGGCCGCCCAGCACGTGGGGCAGGTTCGTGGACTTCGCGTACACGCGCAGGCCCGGCTTGGAGATGCGGCGCAGGCCGGCGATCGCGCGCTCACGCTGCGGGCCGAACTTGAGGTCGATGGTCAGCTTCTTGCCGACCTCGGCCTCCTCTTCACGCCAGTCCTGGATGTAGCCCTCGGCCTTCAGGATCTCGGCCACGCGGACCTTGAGCTTCGAGGAGGGCATGGACACGGTGTCGTGGTAGGCCGAGTTTGCGTTGCGCAGACGGGTGAGCATGTCTGCGACGGGATCGGTCATGGTCATGTGGGCTTCCGCCCTTTCTCGCCGTGGTTTCCCGCACCGGTTCACCGGTGGGGGACCTGTGGCGTGGAGGTCTTACTTGTCGGTCTTGAACGGGAAGCCCAGCGCCTTCAGCAGCGCGCGGCCCTCGTCGTCGTTCTTGGCGGTCGTCACCACGGTGATGTCCATGCCGCGCACGCGATCGATCTTGTCCTGATCGATCTCGTGGAACACGGTCTGCTCGGACAGGCCGAAGGTGTAGTTGCCGTTGCCGTCGAACTGGCGGTCGGACAGGCCGCGGAAGTCACGGATGCGCGGCAGCGCGAGCGTGACGAGGCGGTCCAGGAACTCCCACATGCGGTCGCCACGGAGGGTGGCGTGGGTGCCGATCGGCATGCCCTCGCGCAGCTTGAACTGCGCGATGGACTTGCGGGCCTTGGTGACCATCGGCTTCTGGCCGGTGATCGCGGTGAGGTCCGCGATGGCGCCGTCGATGATCTTCGAGTCCTTCGCGGCCTCGCCGACGCCCATGTTGACGACGACCTTCACCAGGCCGGGCACCTGCATGACGTTCGCGTACTCGAACTGCTCCTGCAGCGAGGCGCGGATCTCCTCGCGGTACTTGGTCTTCAGACGGGGCGTGACCTTCTCGGTCTGCTGCACCTCGGTCATCACAGCTCCTTCCCCGAGGCCTTGGCGAAGCGCACCTTGACGGTGACCTGCTCGCCGTTCTTCTCGACGGTCTCGAAGCGGTAGCCCACGCGGGTCGGCTTCTTGGTCTCGGGGTCCACCACGGCCACGTTCGAGATGTGGATCGGGGCCTCGACGACCTGCAGGCCGCCCTCGGTGGAGCCGTTGTTGTTCTGGCCGGCGCGCAGGTGCTTGGTCACGCGGTTCACGCCCTCGACGAGCACGCGCTCGTCAGCCGGGAACACGCGCAGGACCTTGCCCTGCTTGCCCTTGTCCTTGCCAGAGAGGACCTGGACGAGGTCGTCCTTCTTGATCTTGGCCATGAGGTCAGATCACCTCCGGGGCGAGCGACACGATCTTCATGAACTTCTTGTCGCGCAGCTCGCGGCCCACCGGGCCGAAGATGCGCGTGCCACGGGGCTCGCCGTCGTTCTTGAGGATGACGGCCGCGTTCTCGTCGAAGCGGATGTACGAGCCGTCGGGGCGACGGGACTGCTTGCGGGTGCGGACCACCACGGCCTTGACGACGTCGCCCTTCTTGACGTTGCCGCCGGGGATGGCGTCCTTCACGGTGGCGACGATGGTGTCGCCGATGCCTGCGTAACGGCGTCCGGAACCACCGAGAACACGGATGGTCAGGATCTCCTTCGCACCGGTGTTGTCGGCGACCTTGAGCCGCGACTCCTGCTGGATCACTTGTATCTCCTTGCGTCGCGCCGGTTCTCCCCCGAGTCGGGCGAGCCTTGCGGAACGGTTGAAACGGTCATCCCGGGGACGCTTACCCCTCCCCCTGGGCGTGCTCCTCCACCGCGCAGTCCTCCGCCGCATGTTCAGACAGCGGCGGGGTCTCCGGGCGGATCGGCGCGCAGGGCAGGGCCGAGGCGGATCCGGGACGGTCGTGCGCTTCCCTCGGCACACAGGATGGATGGTCCTGCCAACAAAGGGCGCACGAACAGCCAATGGTAGCGCAGAAGGCCGCCCCGTGCCAGTGCACGGAGCGGCCCCCACATCACGCCCGGGTCAGTCCCGGGCGGGGATCACTTGGCGCGCTCGACGATCTCGACGAGGCGGAAGTGCTTGTCGGCGGACAGCGGGCGCGTCTCGACGATGAGCACGCGGTCGCCGACGCCGGCGGTGTTGTCCTCGTCGTGCGCCTTGACGCGCTTCGAGGTCTTCAGCACCTTGCCGTACAGGGCGTGCTTCTTGCGGTCCTCGACCTCAACGACGATGGTCTTGTCCATCTTGTCGGAGACGACGACGCCGCGCAGCGACTTGCGGTAGTTGCGCTCCTCGACGGGAGCGGCGGTCTGCTCGGTCACTTGGCAGCCTCCTCGTTCTTCTCGGCGCCGGCCGTCTCGACATCACCACGGATGCCGAGCTCACGCTCGCGCAGGATCGTGTAGATGCGCGCGATGTCGCGCTTGACGGCCTTCAGGCGGCTGGAGTCCTCCAGCTGGCCGGTGGCGGCCTGGAAGCGCAGGTTGAACAGCTCCTCCTTGGAGGACTTCAGGGCCTCCAGCAGACGGGCGTTGTCCATCCCGTCCAGGGACTCGACGTTCAGATCCTTGGTACCGATGGCCATGGGATCACTCACCACCCTCTCGACGGATGATTCGGGCCTTGAGCGGCAGCTTGTGGATGGCCAGGCGGAGCGCCTCGCGGGCGACCTCCTCCGAGACACCCGAGAGCTCGAAGAGCACGCGGCCGGGCTTGACGTTGGAGACCCACCACTCGGGCGAGCCCTTGCCGGAGCCCATGCGGGTCTCGGCGGGCTTCTTGGTCAGCGGGCGGTCCGGGTAGATGTTGATCCAGACCTTGCCGCCACGCTTGATGTAGCGGGTCATGGCGATACGCGCGGCCTCGATCTGACGGTTGGTCACATAGGCCGGGCTCAGCGCCTGGATGCCCCACTCGCCGAAGGTGACGGTGGTGCCGCCCTTGGCCATGCCGGAGCGCTTGGGGTGGTGCTGCTTACGGTGCTTGACGCGACGAGGGATCAGCATCAGGCGTTGCCTCCTTCAGCGGGAGCGGCGGCCGACTGCTCGGCGCCGGCGCCGGCGTTCTCCTGGCGGGGAGCGCGCTCGGCACGGTCATTGCGACGACGGCGCTCGCCGCCGCCGGGGCCACGACGCTCGCCGCCGCGGCCGCGGCCGGAGGGCTGCGCGGCCTCCTTGGCCGCGAGCTCCTTGGCGGTGAGGTCGCCCTTGTAGATCCACACCTTCACGCCGATGCGGCCGTAGGTGGTCTTCGCCTCGAACTTGCCGAAGTCGATGTTCGCGCGGAGGGTGTGCAGCGGCACGCGGCCCTCGCGGTAGAACTCCGAACGGCTCATCTCGGCGCCGCCCAGGCGGCCGGAGCACTGGATGCGGATGCCCTGGGCGCCCGCACGCATGGCCGACTGGATGGCCTTCTTCATGGCGCGGCGGAAGGCCACGCGGGAGGCGAGCTGCTCGGCGACGCCCTGGGCCACCAGCTGCGCATCGGTCTCGGGGTTCTTGACCTCGAGGATGTTCAGCTGGATCTGCTTGCCGGTGAGCTTCTCGAGCTCGCCGCGGATGCGGTCGGCCTCGGCGCCGCGGCGGCCGATCACGATGCCCGGGCGGGCGGTGTGGATGTCGACGCGCACGCGGTCACGGGTGCGCTCGATCTCCACCTTGGAGATGCCGGCGCGCTCCATGCCGTCGGTCATGAGCTCGCGGATCTTCACGTCCTCCTTGAGGAAGTCCGCGTAGCGCTGGCCCTCCTTGTGGGAGTCGGCGAACCAGTGCGAGACGTGATCCGTGGTGATGCCGAGGCGGAACCCGTTGGGGTTGATCTTCTGACCCATTGTCAGTTGCCACCCTTCTCGTCCTGGGAAGCGACGACCACGGTCACGTGGCTCGTGCGCTTGTTGATGCGGTAGGCGCGGCCCTGTGCACGGGGCTGGAACCGCTTCATGGTCGGGCCCTCGTCCACGAAGGCCTCGGTGATGTACAGGGCGTCCTCGTTGAAGGCGACGCCCTCACGGTCGGCCTTGACGCGGGCGTTCGCCACCGCGGAGGCCACCAGCTTGTACACCGGCTCCGAAGCGCCCTGCTGGGCGAACTTCAGGATGGCCAGTGCTTCGGTGGCCTGCTTGCCACGGACCAGGTCGACGACGCGCCGGGCCTTCATCGGCGTCACGCGCAGGTGGCGCGCAATTGCCTTGGCTTCCATTGCTTCTCTCTTTCGATTCTCTCGAAGGTCAAGCGTGCTGTGCCGTCAGGCTCAGCGGCGCTTGCCCTTCTTGTCGTCCTTCACGTGGCCGCGGAACGTCCGGGTGGGGGCGAACTCGCCGAGCTTATGGCCCACCATGGACTCGGTGACGAACACCGGGACGTGCTTGCGCCCGTCGTGCACGGCGATGGTGTGACCCAGCATGTCCGGGATGATCATCGACCGGCGGGACCAGGTCTTGATGACGTTCTTGCTGCCCTTCTCGTTCTCGGCCAGAACCTTGAGGTACAGGTGCTGGTCGACGAAGGGGCCCTTCTTCAGGCTGCGAGGCATGTCTTCTCAGCTCCCTTATCGCTTGTTCTTGCCGGTGCGGCGGCGACGCACGATGAGCTTGTCGCTTTCCTTGTTCGGGCGGCGCGTGCGGCCCTCAGGCTTGCCGTTGGGGTTGACCGGGTGGCGACCACCGGAGGTCTTGCCCTCACCACCGCCGTGGGGGTGGTCCACGGGGTTCATGACGACACCGCGGACGGTCGGGCGGACGCCCTTCCAGCGCATGCGGCCGGCCTTGCCCCAGTTGATGTTGGACTGCTCGGCGTTGCCGACCTCGCCCACGGTGGCGCGGCAGCGCACGTCGACGTTGCGGATCTCGCCGGAGGGAAGGCGCAGCTGCGCGTACTTGCCCTCACGGGCGACCAGCTGGATGGAGGCACCGGCGGAGCGGGCCATCTTGGCGCCGCCGCCGGGACGCAGCTCCACGGCGTGGATCGTGGTGCCCACGGGGATGTTGCGCAGCGGCAGGTTGTTGCCGGGCTTGATGTCGGCGTTCGGGCCGGCCTCGACCACGTCGCCCTGCTGCAGCTTGGCCGGGGCCAGGATGTAGCGCTTGGCGCCGTCCGCGTAGTGCAGGAGCGCGATGCGGGCGGTGCGGTTGGGGTCGTACTCGATGTGCGCGACGGTGGCGGGCACGCCGTCCTTGTCGTGACGACGGAAGTCGATCAGACGGTACTGGCGCTTGTGACCGCCGCCCTTGTGGCGGGTGGTGATGCGGCCGGTGTTGTTGCGGCCGCCGGTCTTGTGCAGCGGACGGAGAAGGGACTTCTCCGGCGTGGACCGGGTGATCTCTGCGAAGTCGGCCACGGACGAGCCGCGGAGGCCCGGGGTGGTCGGCTTGTACTTACGGATAGCCATGGGTGTCTTCCTCGATTAAGTGGTCTCCGCGTCGCCTCAGGAGGCGAGCGGACCTCCGAAGATGTCGATGGTGGCGCCGTCCTTGAGCGACACGATCGCGCGCTTGGTGGACTTGCGCTGACCCCAGCCGAAGCGGGTGCGGCGACGCTTGCCCGGACGGTTCAGGGTGTTGACCGAGGCCACGGACACATCGAAGATGCGCTCGATCGCCTGCTTGATCTCGGTCTTGTTGGAGCGCGGGTCGACGAGGAAGGTGTACTTGCCCTCGTCGATCAGGCCGTAGCTCTTCTCCGACACGACGGGAGCGATGATCACGTCGCGGGGATCCTTGTTGATGGAGCCGCTCACTGGGCATCCTCCTTCTTGGCGCCGGAGGCCTGGGCCACGTACGCCTCGTAGGCGACCTTGGTGAACACGACGTCGTCGGAGACGAGGACGTCGTAGGTGTTCAGCTGGTCGGCGTACAGGGTGTGGACCGCCGGAAGGTTGCGGGCGGACAGCGCGGTGAGATCGTCGGCGCGGTCGATGACCAGCAGGACGTTCTTGCGGCCCGTGTTCAGGGACTCGAGACCGGCCTTGGCCGCCTTCGTGGACGGCGTGGTGCCGGACACGAGGGCCTCGATGACGTGGACGCGGCCGTTGCGGGCGCGGTCCGACAGGGCGCCGCGGAGGGCGGCGGCCTTCATCTTCTTGGGGGTGCGCTGCGAGTAGTCGCGCGGCGTCGGTCCGTGGACGATGCCACCGCCGGTCATGTGCGGGGCGCGGATCGAGCCCTGACGGGCGCGGCCGGTGCCCTTCTGCTTGAACGGCTTGCGGCCGGCGCCGGAGACCTCGCCGCGGCGCTTCACCTTGTGGGTGCCCTGGCGGGCGGCGGCGAGCTGGGCGACGACGACCTGGTGCATGAGCGGGACGTTGGCCTGCACGTCGAAGATCTCGGCGGGCAGCTCGACCTGGACGGTCTTCACGGTGTTCTCAGCCATGGTCTCAGGCTCCCTTCACGGCGCTGCGGACGAGCACGACCTGGCCCTTGGAGCCGGGCACCGCGCCCTTGATCAGCAGGAGGTTGTTCTCCACGTCGATGCCGTGGAGGGTCAGGTTCATGGTGGTCTGACGCACCGCGCCCATGCGACCGGGCATGCGCTGGCCCTTGAACACGCGCGCCGGGGTGGACGCGCCGCCCACGGAGCCGGGCTTACGGTGGTTCTTGTGGGCGCCGTGGGACGCGGAGACGCCGGCGAAGCCGTGGCGCTTCATGGCGCCGGCGAAGCCCTTGCCCTTGGTGGTGCCCACGACGTCGACCTTCTGGCCGGCCTCGAAGACCTCCACGGTGACGTCCTGGCCGAGGGTGTACTCGGCGGCGTCGGCGGTGCGCAGCTCGACGAGGTGACGGCGGGGGGTCACGCCGGCCTTCTCGAAGTGACCGGCGAGCGGCTTGGTCACGCGGCGGGGGTCCATCTGGCCGTAGGCGATCTGCACGGCGGTGTAGCCGTCGGTCTCCTCGGAGCGCAGCTGGGTGACGACGTTGGCGTCTGCCTGGACCACGGTCACGGGGATGAGCTTGTTGTCCTCATCCCAGACCTGGGTCATGCCGAGCTTCGTGCCCATCAGGCCCTTGACGTTCTGGGTGTTGGTCATAGTCTCTCAGCACCTCCCTCTCAGAGCTTGATCTCGATGTTGACGTCCGCGGGCAGGTCCAGTCGCATGAGCGAGTCGACGGCCTTGGGAGTCGGGTCGATGATGTCGATGAGCCGCTTGTGGGTGCGCATCTCGAAGTGCTCGCGGCTGTCCTTGTACTTGTGGGGAGAACGGATAACGCAGTACACGTTCTTCTCCGTCGGCAGCGGCACGGGGCCCACCACCGTCGCGCCTGCGCGCGTGACCGTGTCAACGATCTTGCGGGCCGAGACGTCGATGACCTCGTGGTCGTACGACTTCAGCCGGATGCGGATCTTCTGTCCCGCCATGGCGTCACGCCTCTCTTGTCGGGTGTGCTGTTCCTGTCCCTGTTCGGACGCCCCGGAGGGCGGCCCTCTTGTTCCTTCCCGCGCGGGGCGAATCCGGTTCCACCGGGTTCCTCGCCTCCGCCGGCCTCCGGTCCACGCGGTCGGGCGTGTCGCCCTTCTGCCGGGCGCGCGCCGCGGGTGTGGACGGAGGGGAGGAGTCACATCTGGGCCACGCGGCCGCCTCGAGACATGTGGACGGCTGCGCATAGGCGCTTGAGCAACTTGACAAGTATGTCAGACATGCCCGCCGCGCGCCAGTCGGGGGCGAGTGCCCTCCCTCACCCCGGCGCGCGGGGGATCAGCGGGAGAACCACTCCGTGGGCGGACCCGCGCTCAGCAGCAGCGAGAACACGACCACGACCGCCACGAGGACCGCCAGGGCAGACACCCGGGGTCGCCGGAGGACCGTCCGCAGCAGACGGTCCGTCGCCGAGGTCCGGCCGGTCTCCTCGAGGACGCGCCACCGGGACGCCGGTTCGCCGCGGCGCAGGAGCGCCCGTTCCATGGGCACCGTCATGTAGGGCACCACCGCCGAGCCCAGGGCGAGGAGGCCACGCCCGGCGCCCCAACGGCCGTCGATCCACACGGCGACGACGACGGCGGCGTAGCAGAGGAAGACGAAGCCGTGGACGCCGCCGGCGACCGGCATGAGCGCGGCGGTCACTCCCCCGTACTTCAGGGCCATCGCAAGCAGCAGCAGAGTCCAGGTGGCCATCTCCGTGACGGCGGTGGCGCGATACAGCGACCGGGGTCCGGGCACCCTCATCGCTCCAGCCGTCCGCCGCGCTCGGCCCGCCGGATGCGACGGGCGCGCTCGATCTCGGGGGCGAAGGCGCGCCGCGCCCAGAGTCCCCCGGCGACGACGGCGGCGATGACGACCAGCGCAATGAGCCATTCCATGCCCACCAGCCTACCGGGCCCCCGGGGGCGACGAAGGACCCCCGCCTCCCTCACGGGAGACGGGGGTCCTCAGGTGCGACGCTCAGCGCGCCACGGCCGGAGCCGTCAGATCACTTGTTGATCTTGGTGACGCGGCCGGAGCCCACGGTGCGGCCACCCTCGCGGATGGCGAAGCCGAGGCCCTCCTCCATGGCGATCGGCTGGATGAGCTCGACCGACATCTCGGTGGTGTCGCCGGGCATGACCATCTCGGTGCCCTCGGGCAGCGTGATGACGCCGGTGACGTCGGTGGTGCGGAAGTAGAACTGCGGACGGTAGTTCGAGTAGAACGGGTTGTGACGGCCGCCCTCGTCCTTGGACAGGATGTACACGTTCGCCTCGAAGTCGGTGTGCGGGGTGATGGAGCCCGGCTGCACGACGACCTGGCCGCGCTCGACGTCGTCACGCTTCAGGCCGCGGAGCAGCAGGCCGCAGTTCTCGCCGGCCCAGGCCTCGTCGAGCTGCTTGTGGAACATCTCGATGCCCGTCACGGTGGTCTTCTGCACGGGGCGGATGCCCACGATCTCGACCTCGGAGTTGATGGCGAGGGTGCCGCGCTCGGCGCGACCGGTCACCACGGTGCCACGGCCGGTGATGGTGAAGACGTCCTCGATCGGCATGAGGAACGGCTTGTCCTTGTCGCGGACCGGATCCGGGATGTACTCGTCCACGGCGTCCATGAGGTCCTCGACGGACTTGACCCACTGGGCGTCGCCCTCGAGGGCCTTCAGGCCGGAGGTGCGGATGACCGGAGCCTCGTCGCCGTCGAACTCCTGGGAGGACAGCAGCTCGCGGACCTCCATCTCGACGAGCTCGAGGAGCTCCTCGTCCTCGACCATGTCGGACTTGTTCAGGGCCACCAGCAGCGCCGGCACGCCGACCTGGCGGGCCAGGAGCACGTGCTCGCGGGTCTGGGCCATCGGGCCGTCGGTGGCGGCGACCACGAGGATCGCGCCGTCCATCTGCGCGGCGCCGGTGATCATGTTCTTGATGTAGTCGGCGTGACCGGGGGCGTCCACGTGGGCGTAGTGACGCTTGTCGGTCTGGTACTCCACGTGGGAGATGTTGATGGTGATGCCGCGCTGACGCTCCTCCGGAGCGGAGTCGATGGACGCGAAGTCACGCTTCTCGTTCAGGTCCGGGTACTTGTCGTACAGGACCTTCGAGATCGCAGCGGTGAGAGTGGTCTTGCCGTGGTCAACGTGGCCGATGGTGCCGATGTTGACGTGCGGCTTGGTCCGCTCGAACTTTGCCTTTGCCACAGGTTCCTCCTAAAGAACTGTTTCCTCGTCAAGAAGACTGCTCAGCCACGGGTGACGAGCTGACAACTCGGCGAGTCTACTTGGCGGATGCGGGGTTGGTGAAATCCGGCGATTTCGAGGACCAGTCCGGCTCCAGGCCGTCG
The DNA here is from genome assembly GCF_022346985.1 of Micrococcus sp. ACRRV. NCBI lineage: Bacteria > Bacillati > Actinomycetota > Actinomycetes > Micrococcales > Micrococcaceae > Micrococcus > Micrococcus sp. ACRRV. Next base: position 20,244 of record NZ_JAKRNH010000005.1, on the reverse strand, counting down.
AGACCGCGGAAGCGGACCGGACCTGACCGTCCTGCACCCGCCCCGGCGCGCCGGGCGCCGGGTCGGGGGTCCTCCGGGGGCGGTGGGCACCGCCCCCGGAGGACAGGTCGTGCTCTCAGAGCGGGTGACGCGAGGTCACTCCCCCTGAGACTTCTGGATGATCTCGTCGGCCACGTTCTTCGGGACCTCGGAGTAGGAGTGGAAGGTCATCGAGTAGACCGCGCGGCCCTGGGTGCGGGAGCGCAGGTCGCCGATGTAGCCGAACATCTCGGACAGCGGCACGAGGGCGTTGACCACCTTGACGCCGGTGGCGTCCTCCATGGACTGGATCTGGCCGCGGCGGGAGTTCAGGTCGCCGACCACGTCGCCCATGAACTCCTCGGGGGTGCGGACCTCGACGGCCATGAGCGGCTCGAGCAGGACCGGGTTGGCCTTGCGCACACCCTCCTTGAACGCCTGCGAGCCGGCGATCTTGAACGCCATCTCGGAGGAGTCGACGTCGTGGTAGGCGCCGTCGAGCAGGGTGGCCTTCACGCCGACCATCGGGTATCCGGCCAGCACGCCGAACTGCATGGCGTCCTGGATGCCCGCGTCCACGGAGGGGATGTACTCGCGGGGCACGCGGCCACCGGTCACGGCGTTCTCGAACTCGTAGACCTCGCCCTCGGCGGTGTCCAGCGGCTCGAAGGAGAGCTGCACCTTGGCGAACTGGCCGGAGCCGCCGGTCTGCTTCTTGTGCGTGTAGTCGACCTTGTCGACCTTGCGCTTGATGGTCTCGCGGTAGGCGACCTGGGGCTTGCCCACGTTCGCCTCGACCTTGAACTCGCGGCGCATGCGGTCCACGAACACGTCCAGGTGGAGCTCGCCCATGCCGCCGATCTCGGTCTGGCCGGTCTCGTCGTTGAGGTTGACGCGGAACGTCGGGTCCTCGGCGACGAGCTTCTGGATGGCGGTGGAGAGCTTCTCCTGGTCACCCTTGGTCTTCGGCTCGATGGCCACGGAGATCACAGGCTCCGGGAAGGTCATCGACTCGAGGATGATCGGGTTCTGCGGGTCGCAGAGGGTGTCACCGGTGGTGGTGTCCTTCAGGCCGATCACGGCGTAGATGTGGCCGGCGACGACCTCATCCACCGGGTTCTCCTTGTTGGCGTGCATCTGGAAGAGCTTGCCGATGCGCTCCTTCTTGCCCTTGGTGGCGTTGAGGATCTGCGCACCGCCCTCCAGGCGGCCGGAGTACACGCGGATGAAGGTCAGCGTGCCGAAGAAGGGGTGCGAGGCGATCTTGAACGCCAGCGCGGAGAACGGGGCCTCCTTGGAGGGCTCGCGCTCCAGGACCTGCTCCTCGTCGCCCACGGCGTGGCCCTTCACGGCACCGGCGTCCAGCGGGTTCGGGAGGTAGGCCACGACGGCGTCGAGCATCGGCTGCACGCCGCGGTTCTTGAACGCGGAGCCGCAGAAGACCGGGTAGGCCTCGGCGTTCACGGTGAGGTGACGCACGCCGGCGACGATCTCCTCCTCGGAGATCTCCTCGCCCTCGAGGTACTTCTCCATGAGCTCCTCGGAGGTGTCCGCGACGGCCTCCAGCAGCTGGGTGCGGTACTCCTCGGCCTTCTCCTGGAGGTCGGCCGGGATCTCCTGCGTCTCGTACTCCGCGCCCATGGTCACGTCGCCCTTGGCGTCGCCCGGCCACACGAAGGCCTTCATGGTGAGCAGGTCGACGACGCCGATGAAGTCGCTCTCGGAGCCGATGGGCAGCTGCATCACGAGCGGCTTGGCGCCGAGGCGCTTCACGATGGTGTCCACGGTGAAGTAGAAGTCCGCGCCGAGCTTGTCCATCTTGTTGACGAAGCAGATGCGGGGGACGTTGTACTTGTCCGCCTGGCGCCACACGGTCTCGGACTGGGGCTCCACGCCCTCCTTGCCGTCGAAGACCGCGACGGCACCGTCGAGCACGCGCAGGGAGCGCTCGACCTCGACCGTGAAGTCCACGTGGCCGGGGGTGTCGATGATGTTGATCTGGTTGTTCTTCCAGAAGCAGGTCACCGCGGCGGAGGTGATGGTGATGCCGCGCTCCTTCTCCTGCTCCATCCAGTCGGTGGTGGACGCGCCGTCGTGCGTCTCGCCCAGCTTGTGGTTGACACCCGTGTAGAACAGGATGCGCTCGGTGGTGGTGGTCTTGCCGGCATCGATGTGGGCCATGATGCCGATGTTGCGGACCTTGTTCAGGTCGGTCAGCACGTCCTGTGCCACGGTGTCTCCCTTGCTCGGGTGGTGTGGGGGTCTCGTGAGGTGGATGCGGGTCGACGGCGCGGGCCCTCAGGCCCGCGCCGTCGTCGGACCGGTGCGCCGATCGGCACACCGGGTCGGACGGATCACCAGCGGTAGTGGGCGAACGCCTTGTTGGCCTCGGCCATCTTGTGGGTGTCCTCGCGACGCTTGACGGCGCCGCCCAGACCGTTCGAGGCGTCCAGGATCTCGTTCATCAGACGCTCGGTCATGGTCTTCTCGCGACGGGCCTTGGAGAAGCCCACGAGCCAGCGGAGCGCGAGGGCGGTGGAGCGGCCCGGCTTGACCTCGACCGGCACCTGGTAGGTGGCGCCGCCGACGCGGCGGGAGCGGACCTCGAGGGCCGGCTTGATGTTGTCCATGGCCTTCTTGAGCGTGGCCACGGGATCGGCGCCGTTCTTGGCGCGGACACCCTCGAGGGCGCCGTAGACGATGCGCTCGGCGGTGGACTTCTTGCCGTCGATCAGCACCTTGTTGATCAGCTGGGTGACCAGGGGCGAGCCGTAGACCGGGTCGACGACGAGGGGGCGCTTCGGGGCGGGACCCTTACGAGGCATTACTTCTTCTCCTTCTTGGCGCCGTAGCGGGAGCGGGCCTGGCCGCGGTTCTTCACGCCCTGCGTGTCGAGCGCGCCGCGGACGATCTTGTAGCGCACGCCCGGCAGGTCCTTCACGCGGCCGCCGCGCACGAGCACGATCGAGTGCTCCTGCAGGTTGTGGCCCTCGCCCGGGATGTACGCGGTAACCTCGACGCCGCCGTTGAGGCGGACGCGGGCGACCTTGCGCAGCGCGGAGTTCGGCTTCTTGGGGGTCGTGGTGTACACGCGGGTGCACACGCCACGACGCATGGGGTTGCCCTGCAGTGCAGGGGCCTTGGTCTTGACGACCTTCGGTGAGCGGCCCTTGCGGACCAGCTGCTGAATCGTAGGCACTCTCCAGCCTTCCTGTTCTGTGATCGCTGACGTGACGGACCGGCCTCGGGGGGCGGTCCTGCTCGTTCCTCGGCTCTGCCGCTTCCGGGAGCTCGAGTCGAGCGAACGTCCGCAGGCGTGCAAAAGTGTGGCATCTGTCGCGCAACAACCCCGCGACCGGACCGAGTCCACTCTGCCACTTGGAAAAACAATCTCGCCCAGCATAGCACGCACCCTCGGGCGCTCCAACAGGGCCGACCGTATAGTGGGCGCCGTGACTGAACAGACTCCCGACGCCCCGCACCCCTCCCCCGCGCAGCCGTCCGCGACGGGGGGCCCCGCGCCCGCAGCCCCGCCCGTCGGGCCGCTGACCGTCCGACCCATCACCGAGGCGGAGCACGTCGAGGTCCTGCGGCGCCACCCGGGCGCCTCCTTCCTCCAGAACCCCCGCTGGGCCCGCGTGAAGACGGACTGGAGCGGCCAGTCGCTCGGGTTCGAGGCCGACGGCCGCCTCGTGGGCGCCGCCCTCGTCCTGGGCCGCCGCCTCCCCGTCCCCGGCCGCACCCCGCTCCTGGGCCGCTCGTTCCTCGCCTACGTGGCGGAGGGCCCCGTGCTCGACGCCGGCGTGGACGTGGTCGAAGCCCTCGCCGCTCTCGTCGCGGAACTGCACGCGCAGGGCGCGTTCCTCGTGCGGGTGGCCCCGCCCGGCGTCGTCCGGCGCTGGGACGCGGACACCGTGCGCAAGGCGCTGCCGGACCCGGCGCACCGCATGCTCACCGACCTCGAGCCCGCCGAGGAGCACGCCGACGCGCTGGAGCTCGAGCGCCGCCTGCGCGAGGCCGGCTGGCGCGCCCCCGAGGTGCTGCCCGGCTTCTCCGCCGGCCAGCCGATGTTCCAGGCTCGGATCCCCCTGGAGGGTCTCGACGAGGAGGGGGTGCTCGCCCGCATGTCCGGATCCAGCCGCAAGCGCACGCGCCGGTCGCTCCGCAACGACCTGGACGTCGTCGTGGGCGGCCCCGAGCGCCTGGACGAGTGGGAGGCCCTGCAGGACGAGACCGCCGAGCGCGACGGCTTCACCGGCCGCCGCAAGGAGTACTTCGCCCGCCTCATGGACGAGCTGGGCGGCTCCGAGCTGGCCGACGTGACCTACTACCTGGCCGAGTACCAGGGCGATCCCGTCGCCGCCGCGTTCCACTTCCGCCAGGGCCACGTCTGCTGGCGCCCGTACTCCGCCTCCTCCCAGAAGGAGCGCAAGCGCGACGCCCCGCGCCTGCTCGAGTTCGAGCAGATCCGCCAGGGCATCGCGGACGGCTGCCACTGGCTGGACCTGGGCGGCGTGCCCGGCTCCGTGGACTCCGAGGACCGCATCACCGGCCTCACCGAGTTCAAGACGACGCAGGGCGCGGACATCGTGCAGACGCACGGGGAGTGGGACTTCCCGCTCCACAAGACGCTCGCCCACGCGTTCGGCCTGTACATGTCCCGCCGCTGAGTCCGGGCACCCCGGTCCCCCGGCACAGACGAGGAGGCCCCCGACGGATCGGAATCCGTCGGGGGCCTCCTCGTGCACGGGCCGCACCGATGGGGATGCGGCCCGCGGGCCGGCCCCGGCTCACGCCGGGGCCGACGCCGGATCAGGCGCGGAAGTCGCCGCCCCGGCCGTAGTCGTCCAGGGACACCGCGTGGAACTCGGCCTCGCCCAGCGGCTGGTCCAGGCCCGGGTAGTCGAAGTCCGCGAAGCCGACCGGCGCGGCGAACAGGTTCGCCTTGGCCTCCTCCGTGGGCTCGACCGTGGTCTGGGTGTACCGGTCCAGGCCCGTGCCGGCCGGGATCAGCTTGCCGATGATCACGTTCTCCTTGAGGCCCAGCAGCGGATCCTCCTTGCCCTCCATGGCCGCCTGCGTCAGGACACGGGTGGTCTCCTGGAAGGACGCGGCGGACAGCCACGAGTCCGTGGCCAGCGAGGCCTTGGTGATGCCCATCAGCTCGTCACGGCCGGCCGCGGGCTGCTTGCCCTCGGCGACCGCGGCGCGGTTCGCCGCCACGAACCGGGAGCGGTCCGTGAGCTCGCCCGGCAGCAGATCGGTCTCGCCCGACTCGATGACGGTGATGCGGCGCAGCATCTGGCGGACGATGACCTCCACGTGCTTGTCGTGGATGCCCACGCCCTGGGACTGGTACACGTCCTGCACCTCCTGAACGAGGAAGCGCTGGGCGGCACGCGGGCCGAGCACGCGCAGGACCTGCTTGGGGTCCACGGCGCCGGCCACGAGCTGGGTGCCCACGGCCACGTGCTCGCCGTCGGCCACCAGCAGGCGGGCACGGCGCAGCACCGGGTAGGCGATCTCCTCGGAGCCGTCGTCCGGGGTGAGGATCAGGCGCACGGACGCGTCCGTGTCCTCAATCGTCACGCGGCCGGCGACCTCGGAGATCGGTGCCACGCCCTTCGGGGTGCGAGCCTCGAAGAGCTCCTGGATGCGGGGCAGACCCTGCGTGATGTCGTCCGCGGAGGCGACGCCGCCGGTGTGGAACGTGCGCATGGTCAGCTGCGTGCCGGGCTCGCCGATCGACTGCGCGGCGATGATGCCCACGGCCTCGCCGATGTCCACCAGCTTGCCGGTGGCCATGGAGCGGCCGTAGCACTTGGCGCAGGTGCCGACGGCGGACTCACAGGTGAGCACGGAGCGGACCTTGATCTCGGTCACGCCGGCGGCCACGAGCTCGCCGATGAGGACGTCGCCCACGTCGGCGCCGGCCTCCGCGAGGACGGTGCCGTCCTCGGCCGTGACGGCCTGGGCCAGGGTGCGCGCGAAGGCCGAGTTCTCGACCTGCTCGCGCACGACGAGCTCGCCGTCGTGGTTCGGCTCGGCGATCGTCACGGACAGGCCGCGGCCGGTGCCGCAGTCGTCCTCGCGCACGATCACGTCCTGGGACACGTCCACGAGACGACGGGTCAGGTAGCCCGAGTTCGCCGTCTTGAGGGCGGTGTCCGCCAGGCCCTTGCGGGCGCCGTGGGTGGCCGAGAAGTACTCGAGCACCGACAGGCCCTCGCGGTAGGAGGACTTGATCGGGCGCGGGATGATCTCGCCCTTCGGGTTGGCCACCAGGCCGCGGATGCCCGCGATCTGGCGCACCTGGAGCCAGTTGCCTCGGGCGCCGGAGGACACCATGCGGTTGATGGTGTTCAGCTCGGACAGGCCCGCCTTCATGGCCGCGGCGACCTCGTCGGTGGCCTTGTTCCAGATGTCGATCAGCTCGGAGCGGCGCTCGTCGTCCGCGATCAGGCCCTTGTCGTACTGGGCCTGCACGCGCTGCGCCTGGTCCTCGTAGCCCTGCATGATCGAGGCCTTGTCGAAGTCGGACGTGATGTCGGAGATCGCCACGGTCACGCCGGACCACGTGCCCCAGTGGAAGCCCGCGTCCTTGAGGTTGTCGAGGGTCTGGGCGGTGACGACCATCGGGTAGCGCTCGGCGAGGTCGTTGACCAGCTGGCCGAGGGTGCCCTTGGTGGCCTGGGTGTCCAGCCACGGGTAGTCGGCCGGCAGCAGGTCGTTGAAGATGACCTTGCCCAGGGTGGTCTCGATGAGCGCGACCTCACCCTCGGTCCAGCCCTCCGGGGCGGCCACGGCGGCCGACGGGACGAAGCCCTCGACGCCGATGGTCGCCGGCGCGTTCAGGTGCAGCTCGCCGTTGTCGAAGGCCATGACGGCCTCGCCCACGGTGGCGAACTGACGGCCGGCGCCCTTCTCCTCGGCCCGCACCGTGGTGAGGTGGTTCAGGCCGATGATCATGTCCTGGGCCGGCACGGCGACGGCGCGGCCGTCCGAGGGCTTCAGGATGTTGTGGCTCGAGAGCATCAGCAGACGGGCCTCGGCCTGCGCCTCCGGGGAGAGCGGCAGGTGCACGGCCATCTGGTCGCCGTCGAAGTCCGCGTTGAACGCCGAGCAGACGAGCGGGTGCAGCTGCAGGGCCTTGCCCTCGACGAGCTGCGGCTCGAACGCCTGGATGCCGAGGCGGTGCAGGGTGGGGGCGCGGTTCAGCAGCACCGGGTGCTCGGAGATGACCTCCTCGAGCACGTCCCACACCTGCGGGCGGAAGCGCTCCACCATGCGCTTGGCGGACTTCACGTTCTGGGCGTGGTTGAGGTCCACCAGACGCTTCATCACGAACGGCTTGAACAGCTCGAGCGCCATCTGCTTCGGCAGGCCGCACTGGTGCAGCTTGAGCTGCGGGCCCACCACGATGACCGAGCGGCCCGAGTAGTCCACGCGCTTGCCGAGCAGGTTCTGGCGGAAGCGGCCCTGCTTGCCCTTGAGCATGTCGGACAGCGACTTCAGCGGGCGGTTGCCCGGACCGGTGACCGGGCGGCCGCGGCGGCCGTTGTCGAACAGGGAGTCCACGGCCTCCTGGAGCATGCGCTTCTCGTTGTTCACGATGATCTCGGGCGCGCCGAGGTCGAGCAGTCGCTTCAGGCGGTTGTTGCGGTTGATCACGCGACGGTACAGGTCGTTGAGGTCGGAGGTCGCGAAGCGGCCGCCGTCCAGCTGCACCATGGGGCGCAGCTCCGGCGGGATCACCGGGACGGCGTCCAGGACCATGCCCTCGGGCGAGTTGTCCGTGGTGAGGAACGCGTTGACGACCTTCAGGCGCTTCAGGGCGCGGGTCTTGCGCTGGCCCTTGCCGGTCTTGATGGTCTCGCGCAGGAGCTCGGACTCGGCGGCGAGGTCGAAGGTCTGGAGGCGACGCTGGATCGCCTCCGCGCCCATCGAGCCCTCGAAGTACGCGCCGAACTTGTCCCGCATGGCGCGGTACAGGCCCTCGTCGCCCTCGAGGTCGGCGACCTTGAGGTTCTTGAAGCGGTCCCAGACCTGGGCCTTGCGGTCCAGCTCGGCGTCCGCGCGCTTGCGGATCTGGGCCATGGTCTTGTCCGCGGCGTCGCGGGCCTTCTTCTTCTCGGCGGCCTTGGCGCCCTCGGCCTCGAGCTTGGCGAGGTCCCTCTCGAGGTCGGCGGCGACGGCGGCGATGTCGGCGTCGCGCTGGTCCTCGAGGACGCGGGTCTCCTGGTCGTGCTCCGCCTGAAGGTTCGGCAGGTCGCGGTGACGCGCCTCCTCGTCGACGGACGTGATCATGTACGCCGCGAAGTAGATGACCTTCTCGAGGTCCTTCGGGGCGAGGTCCAGCAGGTACCCGAGGCGCGAGGGCACGCCCTTGAAGTACCAGATGTGGGTGACGGGGGCGGCCAGCTCGATGTGGCCCATGCGGTCGCGGCGGACCTTCGAGCGGGTCACCTCGACGCCGCAGCGCTCGCAGATGATGCCCTTGAAGCGCACGCGCTTGTACTTGCCGCAGGCGCACTCCCAGTCGCGGGTCGGGCCGAAGATCTTCTCGCAGAAGAGCCCGTCCTTCTCCGGCTTCAGGGTGCGGTAGTTGATGGTCTCGGGCTTCTTGACCTCGCCGTAGGACCAGCGGCGGATGTCGTCCGCGGTGGCCAGGCCGATGCGCATCAGGCCGAAGGGGTTTTCAGTGGTCATGCTCCGGTGAACTCCTTGGTTCCGTGGTTCTCAGAGGACGTCTGTGGGAGAGGAGAGGATCAGACCTCTTCGACCGAGCTCGGCTCGGCGTGGGACAGGTCGATGCCCAGCTCCTCCGCGGCGCGGTACGTCTCGTCCTCCGCGTCACGCATCTCGATGGTCTGGCCGTCCGCCGAGAGCACCTCGACGTTCAGGCAGAGGGACTGCATCTCCTTGATGAGCACCTTGAAGGACTCGGGGACGCCCGGCTCGGGGATGTTCTCGCCCTTGACGATCGCCTCGTAGACCTTCACGCGGCCGTGGATGTCGTCCGACTTGATGGTCAGCAGCTCCTGGAGGGTGAACGCGGCGCCGTACGCCTCCAGCGCCCACACCTCCATCTCGCCGAAGCGCTGGCCGCCGAACTGGGCCTTTCCGCCCAGCGGCTGCTGCGTGATCATCGAGTACGGGCCCGTGGAGCGCGCGTGGATCTTGTCGTCCACCAGGTGGTGCAGCTTCAGCATGTACATGTAGCCCACGGACACGGGGTCCGGGAACGGCTCGCCCGAGCGGCCGTCGAACAGCTGCGCCTTGCCGGTGGTGCCCATGAGGCGGTCGCCGTCGCGCGTCTTGTTCACGTGACCCAGCAGACCCGTGATCTCGTACGCCTCGGCGCCGTCGAACACCGGGGTGGCGACGTTCACCGGACCGGACTGCCGCGGGAAGTCCGGCAGGTCCTTGATCCACTCGGGCTCGCCCTCGATGTCCCAGCCGCGGGAGGCGGCCCAGCCGAGGTGGATCTCCATGACCTGGCCGAGGTTCATGCGGCCGGGCACGCCGAGCGGGTTCAGCACGACGTCGACCGGGGTGCCGTCCGCCAGGAACGGCATGTCCTCGAGGGGCAGGATCTTGGAGATGACGCCCTTATTGCCGTGGCGGCCAGCCATCTTGTCGCCGTCGGTGATCTTGCGCTTCTGCGCCACGTAGACGCGCACCAGCTGGTTGACGCCCGGGGGCAGGTCGTCGTCCTCGTCGCGGTCGAAGATGCGCACGCCGATGACGGTGCCGGACTCGCCGTGGGGCACCTTCAGGGAGGTGTCGCGCACCTCGCGGGACTTCTCGCCGAAGATGGCGCGCAGCAGGCGCTCCTCCGGGGTCAGCTCCGTCTCGCCCTTCGGGGTGACGCGGCCGACCAGGATGTCGCCGGCCTCCACTTCGGCGCCGATGTGGATGATGCCGCGCTCGTCGAGCTGGGACAGCACCTCCTCGGACACGTTCGGGATATCGCGGGTGATCTCCTCGGCGCCCAGCTTGGTGTCGCGGGCGTCGACCTCGTGCTCCTCGATGTGGATCGAGGTGAGGACGTCGTCGGAGACCATGCGCTGGGAGAGGATGATCGCGTCCTCGTAGTTCAGGCCCTCCCAGGGCATGAACGCGACGAGGAGGTTCTTGCCGAGCGCGAGCTCGCCGTTGTCGGTGGCGGGGCCGTCGGCGATGATCGACAGCCGCTCCACGCGATCGCCCTCGGAGACGCGCACCCGCTGGTTGTAGGCGTTGCCCTGGTTCGAGCGGGAGAACTTCATGATCGGGTAGTGCGTGGTGGAGCCGTCGTCGTTCATGACGGTCACCAGGTCCGCGGCCACCTCGGTGACGACGCCCGGCTGGGCGGCGGTCACGGAGTCGCCGGCGTCCACGGCCACGTACTTCTCCATGCCGGTGCCCACGTAGGGGGCCTCGGACTGGAGCAGCGGCACGGCCTGGCGCTGCATGTTCGCGCCCATGAGCGCGCGGTTCGCGTCGTCGTGCTCGAGGAACGGGATCAGGGCGGTCGCCGCGGACACCATCTGGCGCGGGGACACGTCCATGTAGTCGATGTCGTCCACGGTGGACAGCACAGGCTCGCCGCCGCCGCCGCGCTGACGGCAGAGCACGAGCTCCTCGACGAAGCGGCCGTCCTCGTCCACCGGCGCGTTGGCCTGGGCGATCTGGAAGGCGAGCTCGTCGTCGGCGGTGAGGTAGTCCAGCTGGTCGGTGACGCGGCCGTCGACGACGCGGCGGTACGGGGTCTCGATGAAGCCGAACGGGTTGATGCGTCCGAAGGTGGCCAGCGAGCCGATCAGGCCGATGTTCGGGCCTTCCGGGGTCTCGATGGGGCACATGCGGCCGTAGTGCGACGGGTGGACGTCGCGGACCTCCATGCCGGCGCGGTCGCGGGAGAGGCCGCCCGGGCCCAGCGCGGACAGGCGACGCTTGTGCGTCAGTCCGGCCAGCGGGTTGTTCTGGTCCATGAACTGGGACAGCTGGGAGGTGCCGAAGAACTCCTTGATCGCCGCCACGACGGGGCGGATGTTGATCAGGGTCTGCGGGGTGATCGCCTCGACGTCCTGGGTGGTCATGCGCTCGCGCACGACGCGCTCCATGCGGGACAGGCCGGTGCGGATCTGGTTCTCGATCAGCTCGCCGACCGCGCGGATGCGGCGGTTGCCGAAGTGGTCGATGTCGTCGACCTCGACGCGCACCTCCACGGGCTCGCCGTCGCGGGCGCCCTTGATCGTCTTCTCGCCGGCGTGCAGCGCGGCGATGAAGTGCACCATCTGGACGATGTCGTCCTCGGTGAGCACGGAGGCGTTCGGATCGCCGAGGTGCACGTCCACGCCCAGCTTGCGGTTGAGCTTGTAGCGGCCCACCTTGGCCAGGTCGTAGCGCTTCGCCGTGAAGTACAGGTTGTTCAGCAGGTTCTGCGCCGCGTCGACGGCCGCGGGCTCGCCCGGGCGCAGCTTGCGGTAGATGTCGAGCAGGGCCTCGTTCTGGTCCGCGGTGCCGTCCTTCTCCAGGGTGGCGCGGATGGAGTCGTACTGGCCGAACTCCTCGAGGATCCGGGACTCGGTCCAGCCCAGGGCCTTGAGCAGCACGGTCACGGGCTGCTTGCGCTTGCGGTCGAGGCGGACGCCGACCTGGTCGCGCTTGTCCACCTCGAGCTCGAACCAGGCGCCGCGGGAGGGGATGATCCTGGCGGAGAAGATCTCCTTGTCCGAGGTCTTGTCCGGGGTGCGCTCGAAGTAGGCGCCCGGGGAGCGGACCAGCTGGGAGACGACGACGCGCTCCGTGCCGTTGATGATGAACGTGCCGTTGCGGGTCATCAGCGGGAAGTCGCCCATGAAGACGGTCTGCTGCTTGATCTCACCGGTCGTGTTGTTCATGAACTCGGCCTTGACGTACAGCGGGGCGGCGAAGGTCGCGTCGCGGTCCTTGCACTCCTCCTCCGTCATCTTCGCGTCCGCAAACTCCGGATCGGAGAAGGACAGGGACATGGTGCCCTGGAAGTCCTCGATCGGGGAGATCTCCTCGAAGATGTCGGTCAGGCCCGACGTCACGGAGACGGAGTGGTCGTCGGCGGCGACGGCCGCGTCCACGCGGGCGGCCCAGCGCTCGTTGCCGATCAGGCGGTCGAACGACTCGGTCTGCAGCGCCAGCAGATCCGGCACATCCAGCGGCTCATGGATCTTGGCGAAGGAGATGCGTCCGGCCGAGGCGGCGGAGCGGGGGGAGACGGCAGCGGTTTCGTTGGAGGTGCTCGAGGCGACCACGTAGGATCCTTCCACAGGACTGCAGGGTTCCGGTCAGCCTCCCCCGCTGCGAGGCATCAGGACCGGGCCCACCGCTATATGAAGGCCGCGCAGTCCCTCCCGTCGTCACCCGTTTCCGGGCACGCTGGGACAGGGGAGGTGCAAAGAACCATCCTAACCCGGGGTTCCACCCTCGTCCACCCCCTCCACGGTGATCCCGCGCACCCGTCGGCGCCCCCTCCCCCACGACGACCGGACCCCCGTCCGATCCGCGCGGGGCGGGTCGGACGGGGGTCCGGTGAAGCGGGATCGCGGCTCAGGCCGCGGTCGTCACTTGAGGGTGACGGTGGCGCCGGCGCCCTCGAGCTGCTCCTTGGCCTTCTCGGCGGTCTCCTTGTTGACGCCCTCGAGGATCGGCTTGGGGGCGCCGTCGACGAGGTCCTTGGCCTCCTTCAGGCCGAGGGAGGTCAGGGCGCGCACCTCCTTGATGACGCCGATCTTCTTGTCGCCGGCGGCCTCGAGGATGACGTCGAACTCGTCCTTCTCCTCGGCGGCGGCGGCATCGCCACCGGCGGGGGCGCCGGCGGCGGCCATCGCCACGGGGGCGGCGGCGGTGACGTCGAACTTCTCCTCGAACGCCTTGATGAACTCGGACAGCTCGATGAGGGTCAGCTCCTCGAACGCGGCGAGCAGCTCTTCGGTGGTCAGCTTGGCCATGATGGCTCCTTTGCGTGTACGACGTGTGTACGTGTGAAAGTGGGTGGGCCGTGCAGCCCGGGTGGGGGCTGCGTCAGGCAGCCTGGTCCTGCTGGGCCCGGAGGGCCTCGACCGTGCGGGCGGTCTTCGACAGCGGGGCCTGGAACAGGGCGGCGGCCTTGGACATGCTGCCCTTCATCGCGCCGGCGAACTTGGCCAGCAGCACCTCGCGGGACTCGAGGTCCGCGAGCTTCTCGATGCCGGCCTCGTCCAGGGGCTGGCCATCCATGTAGCCGCCCTTGAGCACGAGCTTGTCGTGGTCCTTGGCGAAGTCACGCAGCGCCTTCGCGACGGTGACCGGGTCACCGGTCACGAACGCGATCGCGGTGGGGCCGGCCAGGTGGGCGTCGAGGCCCTCCACGCCGGCTTCCTTCGCCGCGATCTCGGTGAGCGTGTTCTTCGCCACGGAGTAGGTCGCATCCTGACGGATGGAGTCGCGGAGCTGCTTGAGCTCGGACACCGTCAGACCACGGTATTCCGTGAGAACAGCGGCGCTCGAGCTACGGAACAGGTCCGTCAGCTCGGCCACCGCCGACTCCTTCGCGGACGTCGCCATGGCACTCCTCTCGGTGGTTCTGGGGACCGCCTGGGGCCTCACACGAGAAACGCCCCGTGCAGATGCACGGGGCGCGACATGACGCGGACGCCGTCTCCGGGGAGAGGCGCCGACATGGGGCTCAGCTGCACCTGCGCGGGCCGCCTCCATCAGGAGGGCCTTCGGCAGGCGCGAGGAGCGGAAGCTCATCGACCTGCGACCGGCGGTCTTCGGTGCTCCCATCGTACACGGTCGATCGGCCGTCGCCAAATCCCCCGGCGGCCACGCGCGGAGCCCCGGGACGCGGCGACGGCCGGCCGCCCCGAGCGGGGCGACCGGCCGTCGCGGTGCGCGGCGTGCGCCGCGTGCCGGACCTGTCAGGCCTGGGCCTCGTCCTTCGGCGGGGCGGCGTTCGGATCCATCTGGACGCCGGGGCCGAAGGTGGTGGCCACGGTGGCCTTGGAGATGTAGCGGCCCTTGGAGGAGGACGGCTTCAGGCGAAGCACCTCCTCGAGGGCGGCGGCGTAGTTCTCCACCAGCTGGTTGGCCTCGAAGGAGGTCTTGCCGATGATGAAGTGCAGGTTCGAGTGCTTGTCGACGCGGAAGTCGATCTTGCCGCCCTTGATGTCGGCCACGGCCTTGGCCACGTCCGGGGTCACGGTGCCGGTCTTGGGGTTCGGCATCAGGTTGCGGGGGCCGAGGACCTTGCCCAGGCGGCCGACCTTGCCCATGAGCTCCGGGGAGGCCACGGCGGCATCGAAGTCGGTCCAGCCGTCGGCGATCTTGGCGATCAGGTCGTCGTCGCCCACGTGGTCCGCGCCGGCGGCGCGGGCGGCCTCGGCGCGCTCACCGGTGGCGAACACGACGACGCGGGCGGTCTTGCCGGTGCCGTGGGGCAGGCTCACGGAGCCGCGCACCATCTGGTCGGCCTTGCGGGGGTCGACCGACAGGCGGAGGGCGACCTCCACGGTGGCGTCGGTCTTGGAGGGGTTCGTCTCCTTGGCGAGGGCGATCGCCTCCGCCGGGGCGTAGACGGTGTCCCCGATCGCGGCCTTGGCCGCCTTGTATGCCTTGCTGCGCTGTGCCATCTGCTCTGTTCTCCTTGTGCAGTCGTGGTCTGTGTGGGCCGCGCTCGGCCCTGCCACTGGGAAGGGTGGGGGGGTGGGCGTCAGCCCTCGACGGTGATGCCCATGGAGCGGGCGGTGCCGGCGATGATCTTGGCGGCGGCCTTCACGTCGTTGGCGTTCAGGTCCTCCATCTTGGACTGGGCGATCTCCTCGCACTGCGCCTGGGTCAGGGTGCCGACCTTGGCGGTGTGGGGGGTCGGGGAGCCCTTCTGGACGCCCGCGGCCTTCTTGATCAGCTCGACGGCCGGCGGGGTCTTGGTGATGAAGGTGAACGACCGGTCCTCGTACACGGTGATCTCGACCGGGATCACGTTGCCGCGCTGGGCCTCGGTGGCGGCGTTGTAGGCCTTGCAGAACTCCATGATGTTCACGCCGTGCTGACCGAGGGCCGGACCGATGGGCGGGGCCGGGTTGGCCGCGCCGGCCTGGATCTGAAGCTTGATCAGACCGGCGACCTTCTTCTTGGGAGCCATGAGTGGATCCTTCTCTCACTGGGGGACCCGCGGCGCAGGAGCGCACCGCGGAGGGTGGCCGCCGTGGCGCGGCGGCCGGGACCGCTCCCCCACCGGCAGGCGGCCGGCGCGGGGCGGAAGACTGGGGGTCCTCAGATGACCTTGGTCACCTGGTTGAAGGACAGGGTCACGGGGGTCTCGCGCTCGAAGATGGACACGAGCACCACCAGCTGCTGGGTCTCCGGCTTGATCTCGGAGATCGTGGCCGGGAGGGTCTCGAACGGGCCGTCGTCCACGGTGACGGACTCGCCGACCTCGAAGT
Source organism: Micrococcus sp. ACRRV (assembly GCF_022346985.1). Lineage (NCBI taxonomy): Bacteria > Bacillati > Actinomycetota > Actinomycetes > Micrococcales > Micrococcaceae > Micrococcus > Micrococcus sp. ACRRV. Next base: position 4,780 of record NZ_JAKRNH010000005.1, on the reverse strand, counting down.
CGACGTGGATGGCCGGGGCGCCCGCCGCGCCGGACTCGGCGACGGCGACCGGGACCAGGCCGGCCTTCTCGGCCTCGCGCACGGCCTCCTGGACCACGGAGGGGGCGAGCATGTCGTACACCTCGTCCAGGGTCAGGGGCTGCGGGTGGTGGGCGTCGTTGCCCACGAAGCCGGTGACGCCGGAGGTGTGACGCACGACGCCCCACGAGGCGTCGTCGAGGTCCATGCGGACCAGCACGTAGCCGGGGATGCGGACGCGGGAGACGATCTTGCGGGTCGTGTTCTTGATCTCCACGACCTCCTCCATGGGCACCTCGATCTCGTAGATCGAGTCCTCCATGTCCTGGGTCTGGATGCGCGCCTCGAGGTTCGTCTTCACGCGCTTCTCGTAGCCCGCGTAGGTGTGGACGACGTACCAGTCGCCCGGCTGACGGCGCAGGCGGGTGCGCAGCTGCTCGGCGGCCTCGACGTCGGGCTGGGCGGGCGCCTGCCCGGCGGCGTCGAGCTCCTCGGCGGAGGGGGCCTCTGCGGCGTCCTGGTCACCCTCGGCGATCGCGAGGTCGGCCTCCTGCACGGTCTGCTCGGCCTCCTCCGCGGCGGTGTCCTCCACGGGGGCCTCGAGCGCGGTGGAGTCCTCCGCGACGGCGGTCTCCTCGACGTCCTGACGATCCAGTTCCTGCTCGGACACGGCTTCCTGCTTTCTGCTCACGGGGCTCGGACGGCCCGCGACGGGCCGGTGCGGACGGGTGCTGCGCGTGCCGGCCGCCGCTCTCCCGCCGGGCGGGCGCCTCAGGCGGGGCCCGCTCCGAACAGCAGACCCGCCAGGGTGCCGAACACCCAGTCGAGCCCCATGACCAACAGGATCATGACGGCCACGAAGGCGAGCACCACGCCGGTCATCTTCAGGAGCTCGTCGCCGGTGGGGGTGACCACCTTGCGGAGCTCGTCGAGGACCTGGCGCAGGAACAGCGCGATCCGACCGAACGGCCCGCGGCGACGGGACTCGGGCCCGGAAGCCGAGCTCCCGTGGTTCGCCGTCATCTCAGTCACGTGGCCTCACTCGATCGGATCGCCGGAACGCTGACACGTCCAGTGCCGGACACGAGGTCCGGCACCGAGCAGGGCAGACAGGACTCGAACCTGCAACCTGCGGTTTTGGAGACCGCTGCGCTACCAATTGCGCCACTACCCTAGGCTGCCGCGTCCGTCGCCCGGGGAATCCCGGGCACCGTCCCGCGGTACCGAGGATCCAGGATACGCCATGACGCGCGCGCCGTCGAACCGGGCGGGCACGTCGGCCCCCGAGGGCGGTTCAGTAGGCTGGCCCCACGGCCGGCGCGTCCGCGTCCGGCGCCCTCCCGAGCAGATGAGGAAGGTCCCCATGGCCACCCCCGCCCACCGCGTCTCCGCGCGACTCTCCGCGATCGCCCCCTCGGCCACGCTCGCCGTCGACGCCAAGGCCAAGGCGCTGAAGGCGGCCGGCCGGCCCGTCATCGGCTTCGGGGCCGGGGAGCCCGGCTTCCCCACCCCGGACTACATCGTGGAGGCGGCCGTCGCCGCCGCCCGGGACCCGAAGAACCACCGCTACTCCCCCGCGGCCGGACTGCCCGAGCTGCGCGAGGCGATCGCCGCCAAGACCCTCCGGGACTCCGGAGTGGAGCTCGACGCCTCCCAGGTCCTGGTGACCAACGGCGGCAAGCAGGCCGTCTACAACGCCTTCGCCGCACTGCTCGACCCGCAGGACGAGGTCCTCGTCCCCTCCCCCTTCTGGACCACCTACCCCGAGGCCATCCGCCTCGCCGGCGGCGTCCCCGTGGACGTGTTCGCCGGGCCCGATCAGGGCTACAAGGTGACCGTGGACCAGCTCGAGGCCGCCCACACCGAGCGCACGAAGGTCCTGCTGTTCGTCTCCCCGTCCAACCCCACCGGCGCCGTGTACTCCCCGGAGGAGACCCGGGCGATCGGCGAGTGGGCCCTCGCGAAGGGCCTGTGGGTCGTCACCGACGAGATCTACGAGCACCTCACCTACGACGACGTGCCCTTCACCTCCATCCTGAAGGCCGCCCCCGGCCTCGCCGAGCAGGGCGTGATCCTCAACGGCGTCGCCAAGACCTACGCCATGACGGGCTGGCGCGTGGGATGGCTCGCGGGCCCCCTCGACGTCGTCAAGGCCGCCACGAACCTGCAGTCCCACGCGACCTCCAACGTGGCCAACGTGTCCCAGCGCGCCGCCCTGGCCGCCGTGGCCGGGACGCTGGACGCGGTCGAGGAGATGAAGACCGCCTTCGACCGCCGCCGCCGCGCCATGGTCGAGGCCTTGAACCGCGTCCCCGGCTTCCACTGCCCGACCCCCGAGGGCGCCTTCTACGCCTACGTGGACGTGCGCGAGGCCCTCGGCCGCACCTACACGGGCGGCGTCACCCCCGCCACCTCGGCCGAGCTGGCCGACTTCATCCTCGACCAGGCCGAGGTCGCCGTGGTGCCGGGCGAGGCCTTCGGCCCGTCGGGCTACCTGCGCCTGTCCTACGCGCTCGGCGACGAGGACTTGGCCGAGGGCGTCGAGCGCATCCAGGCCCTCCTCTCCGCCTGATTTCTCGCCTCCCCGGGCCCCGCGTTGCGCCGACGCGGGGCCCGGGCACGCCCGGGACGGGCCTCCGGGCTCAGGCCCAGCCGTGGCGCGCGGCCCAGCGCGTGAGCTCGTGGCGGTTGGAGAGCTGCAGCTTCCGCAGCACGGAGGAGACGTGGCTCTCCACCGTGCGGTCCGAGATGAACAGCTCGGCGCCGGCCTCGCGGTACGTGTAGCCGCGCGCGATCAGCCGCATCACCTCGCGCTCGCGCGCCGAGAGACGGTCCAGGTCCCCCTCGGACGGGGCCGACCCCGCGGGCGCGGACTCCGTCGGCAGGCCCCGGAGGGCATCGAGCACGAACCCGGCCAGGCGCGGGGAGAACACCGCGTCGCCGCCGGCCACGCGCAGCGCGGCCTCCACGACCTCCGCCCCCGCGGCGCTCTTCGTGATGTAGCCGCGCGCCCCCGCGCGGATCACGGCGACGACGTCCTCGGCAGCATCCGAGACGGAGAGGGCAAGCAGGCGCTGGCCCGGACGCTCGGCCAGCACACGAGAGGCGACCTCGGCCCCGCCGCCGCCCGCGCCCCCGGGCAGGTGCACGTCCAGCAGCACGACGTCCGGGGCGAGCTGAAGGACCACTCGCACGGCCTCGTCCACGTCCCCGGCCTCCCCCACGATCCGCAGCCGGGAGGCGTCCAGGTCCGCCCTCAGCCCCGAGCGGAAGATCGCGTGGTCGTCCACGACCACCGCGGTGGGCACGACGGGATCGGCATGCACGGTCATGGCTTCATCCTGCCCGGTCACGCGCGGCCGCGCCCCTCACGCAGGCCGACGCCCGGGGCGCCGGGATCCGCGAGCGACAGCTGCACCTCGGTGCCGGACGGGCCCGAGCGGATGCGCGCCGTGCCGCCGGCCCGGCGCATGCGGCCCAAGATCGACTCCCGCACCCCGAGACGATCCGCCGGGACGTCCGCCAGGTCGAAGCCGGTGCCGCGGTCCCGGATGAAGACCTCCGCGAGCGTGCGCCCGCCGTCGTCCTCGGAGACCTCGACGAAGACCTGCACGTCACCGGCGTGACGCGCGGCGTTGACCATGGCCTCCCGCGCCGCGGACGCCAGCGGCTCGAGCCACGGGCCGGACGCCTCCCCCACCGACACGACCTCGACGCGCCGCCCGAAGGCGTCCTCGACGGCGGCCGCGTGGTCCTCCACCGCCTCGGCGAGCGTGCCGTGGGCGCGGGCCGAGTCCAGCGCGAGGAACTGGCGCAGCTCGCGCTCCTGGGCGCGGGCCACCCGCGCCACGGTCTCCGGGTCGTCGGCCCGCCGCTGGATGAGCGCGAGGGACTGGAGCACGGAGTCGTGCAGGTGGGCGGCGATCTCGTCACGCTGGGCGCGGACGGCGGCTTCCGTCCGCTCCTCGTCACGTCGCCGTCGGCGGGCCAGCACGAACGGCATGGCCACGAGCGCCCCGCCCGCGAGCAGGGCGACGGCGACCAGCAGCCCCAGCCACAGGTCTCCGGCGGTCACCGCGCCGACGACGATCGCGAGGACCCCCAGCAGCACGAGCGCGGTGCCGAGTCCGAGGCGCGCGCGCCGGGCCCACCGGCCGCCCTCGGGCCCGTCTGCGGCGCCAAGCTGCATCCAGGCCAGGCCGAGGCCGATGACGAGCACGGCCACGGGCCCCACGAGCGCCCAGTCCACGGGCACGCCGAGTCCGTCGGCGACCGTGAGCACGCCCACGCCCAGGACGACCACGGCCAGGAGGATCGGCCAGCCACCCTCCCTGAGCCGCTCGAGGACTTCCGGCGCGCGCCCCCGCAGGGTGGGGGCCGGACCGGCCGGGGCACCGTCGGGGCCCTCCTCGGGCATGAGGAGCCACAGCCACGCGTAGAGGGCGATCCCCGCCCCGCCCGCGAGGGCGAGGACGGCGAAGCCGGCCCGTGCGAGACGCGGATCGAGGCCCAGGTGGCGGGCCACCCCTCCCGCGACGCCGGACACGGGCCGGTCCGCGGCGTGGCGCAGCAGCGCCGGGCGTGCGGAGAGGTCCGCGGGCGGCGGGATGGCGGGGGCGGGCATGACCCCATCCTGCCGGGTCCTCCGGGTCCGCACATCCGGGACCGGCTCCGGGATCCCCCGGATGTGCGCGGGGCCGTCCCGGAGGACGATGGAGCCATGGACACCGCACACGACCCCTTCCCCGCACCACGGTCCTCC
>NZ_JAKRNH010000059.1:0-15253 GCF_022346985.1 Micrococcus sp. ACRRV | reverse complement strand
CCACACCCCCGGTGGCCTGGTCGCGTCCCGCCTGACGCTGCCGTCCGGCGTCGCCACCGGCGACGTCACCTCGAACTCGGCCGTGCTGTGGGCGCGCTCGTCCGGCCGTTCGCGTCTGCACGCCACGCTGCGCGCGGTCGACGAGGACGGGAAGGTGCTGCGCGGCCGCTTCGCTCGCGGGCTGACCCTGCGCTCCGGCTGGGTCGACGGGGCCACCGACCACACCGCGAAGATCCTCGCGGACACGCTGCCCTCCGGCACCCGCTTCGAGGTGACGTACGCGTTCGAGGACGAGGCCGGCCGCCTGGGCGAGTCGGCCGTGGCCCGCTTCACGACGGCGCCCGGCGCGCGGTTCGGCCGGAAGACCTCCGCCGCCCAGTCCTTCGTGTGGACCGCGGACACCGCGGGGCAGGGCTACGGCATCAACCCGGAGATCGGCGGCATGCGCGGCTACGCGGCGATGCACGCCACGCAGCCCGACTTCTTCCTGCACTCCGGCGACACGATCTACGCGGACAACCCCATCCCGGAGACCCTCGAGGTGGCCGGCGAGCCCACCTGGCGCAACCTCGTCACGGAGGAGACGTCCAAGGTCGCCGAGACGCTGAACGAGTTCCGCGGCCGCCACCGCTACAACATGATGGACGACAACCTCCGCGCCCTGTACGCGGACGTCCCCGTCATCGCCCAGTGGGACGACCACGAGACGACCAACAACTGGTGGCCGGGCGAGGTCCTCGAAGACCCGCGCTACACCCAGGTCCGTGACGTGGACACGCTGGCCGCCCGCGCCCGCCGCGCGTGGCAGGAGTACATGCCGATCGCCGACTCCACGGCCCTGCGCCGCGGCTCCGGCTTCGAGCCCGCCCGCATCTACCGCAGGATCCCCCGCGGCGCGACGCTCGACGTGTTCGCCCTGGACATGCGCACCCACAAGGGTGAGAACACCCCGGGTCTCGAGACCCACGAGACCCCGATCCTGGGCGAGGAGCAGCTGCAGTGGCTCATCCACGGGCTGCGGGCGTCGACCGCCACGTGGAAGGTCATCGCCAACGACCTGCCTCTGGGCCTGGTCGTCCCCGACGGCACGGGCCAGGAGTCCCTGTCCAACGGCGACGACGGCGCCCCGCTGGGCCGCGAGCTGGAGATCGCCCGCCTCCTGAAGGCGATCAAGGACCACGGCGTGAAGAACGTCGTGTTCCTCACCGGCGACGTCCACTACTGCGCGGCGCACCACTACTCCCCCGACCGCGCGGCGTTCACCGACTTCGAGCCGTTCTGGGAGTTCGTGGCCGGCCCCATCAACGCCGGATCGTTCGGCCCGAACACGCTGGACGGCACCTTCGGCCCGCGCCTGGACTTCGAGGCGCACGGGCCGGTCATGGGCTCGCCGCGCTCCGGCGAGCACCAGTACTTCGGCCACGTCGAGATCCCCGAGGACGGCCGTGAGTTCCGGGTGCGTCTGATCAACGCGAACGGTCGCACCGTGTACGCGCGGACCCTGACGGCGGCCTGACCTGCCCAGGCACGCGTCCTTCGTGCCGCCCGGGGCAATGGTGAGGCGGCACTGGAGGGGGCCGCTCGGCGCTGCGCCGCACCTTCGGGCCGGACTCGGACGCGGCCACACTCGGCGCCGCGGCGGACGCGATCGTCGCCGCCGTCCACGCCGTGGGCGCCCTGCGCTGAGCCCCCGGGCGCGCAGCCCGTCCCGAGCGGATGGCCTCCGCAACAGTGGCGCGCGCGCCGCTCGGCGCGGGTGCGCGGCTCTAGGGTGTTCGGCATGTCGCACGCCGCCCCGTCCTCATCGGTCCCGCCCGCCCCGCCGTCGTCGTCTGCCACGGACGGCACCGCCGCGCCGGAGAAGGCCCCCCGCCGCGGCCTGCTCCGGCTGGGCCTGCTGCCGCGCGTCCTGCTGGGCATCGTGCTGGGCGTCGTCGTGGGCCTGGTCTCCCCCGAGTGGCTCACCCGGACCGCGGTGACCGGCACGTCCCTGTTCAGCGCGTTCCTCGGGTTCATCGTCCCCGTGCTGATCGTGGCGCTGGTGGCCCCGGCCATCGCCGAGCTCGGCCGCGGCGCGGGCAGGTGGCTGTCCGTCACCGCGGCGATCGCCTACGGCTCGACCCTCTTCGGCGGGTTCCTGTCCCTGGGGGTGGCGCTGGCGCTGTTCCCGCGGATCCTCACCCCGGGCTCGATCTCCGGCGTGACGGATCCCTCCGAGGGCGGGGCGGCGCCGTTCTTCGAGATCGCCATGGACCCGCCGTTCGGCGTCATGACGGCGCTGCTGCTGTCCTTCGTCCTGGGCATCGGCATGACGCTGATCCCCCGCGGCGTGCTCCAGCAGGGCTTCGAGGAGCTGCGGACCACCATCGAGCGCGTGGTCACCGGGATCGTCGTGCCCCTGCTGCCGTTCTACATCTTCGGCATCTTCCTCGCGATGGCCGCCTCGGGCGGCGTGTTCGAGGTGATCGGCACGTTCCTGGGCGTGATCCTCATCGTGTTCGCCCTGACCGTGGTCCTGCTGCTGGTGCAGTACGCGGTGGCCGGCGCCATCGCCCACCGCAACCCCCTCACCGCCCTGAAGGCCATGATGCCCGCCTATGCGACGGCGCTGGGCACCTCGTCGTCGGCGGCCACCATCCCCGTGACCCTGCGCCAGGTGGTCTCCCTGGGCGTGCGGCAGCCGATCGCGGCGTTCGTGGTGCCGCTGGCGGCGACCATCCACCTGGCCGGCTCCACGGTGAAGATCGTGGCGTTCTCCACCGCGGTCATCATCCTCACCGGCGGGCAGGTGGACGTGGGCCTGATGGTCGGATTCATCTTCATGCTCGGCATCACCATGGTGGCCGCCCCCGGTGTGCCGGGCGGGGCCATCGTGGCCGCCTCGGGCCTGCTCTCCTCGATGCTCGGGTTCACGGAGCCGCAGGTCGCGCTGATGGTGGCCACCTACATCGCCATCGACTCGTTCGGCACCGCCACCAACGTCACGGGCGACGGCGCGATCGCCCTGATCATGGACCGGATCGCCGGGGACCGGATCGCCGCCGACCCCGGTGTGGCCGAGGAGTCCCCGGCCGCCTGAGACCACGCCGGGACGACGACGGGCGCCGCCTCCGCGAGGAGGGGGCGCCCGTCGTGCGTGGCGGCCGCGGCGGCCGGACGGCTCAGTAGTCGCCGTAGCCGGCGTTGCAGTAGGCCGAGCTGGTGCCGGTCTCCTTCGCGACCGACCGGCCGTCGACGAGGATCTCGCACGTCACGTTCTGCGACCCGGTGTCCGTGACGTCCTCGGTGACAGAGATGCTGAGGGTCTCGCTGCCGGTGACCGAGTCCGTCACCGAGATCTGCTCGGCTGTGATGTCCTGGTCCCAGGAGCTGCCGCCGATCCGGTAGTTCACGGTGGCGTCGCCCTGATCCACGGTGGCGCTCAGCTCCACCTCGTGCGGCGCGTTCGCCTCGGAGGAGAGGGAGGCCCCGATCGAGGAGAGGGCCGGGCCGCCCTCCTGGACGGCGGCGGAGACGGCGGCGACCGTGAGGGCCGTGACGGCGATCGAGATCAGCAGGCCCAGCGCGCCCGTGACGATGCCCGCGATGGACATCCCCTTGGACTGGCCCCGGCGCAGGCCCAGGACGCCCGTGATGATCGCGGCCGCGCCGATCAGCACGCTGACCAGGCCGATGAACGGCAGGAAGCTGAGCAGCAGGGCGATGACGCCGCAGACGAGCGCGGCGATCGCCAGCCCGTTGGAGGCCGGGCGCGGCGCGCCCGCACCCGTCGCGTAGGCTCCCGGCTGCTGTCCGTAGGCGCCGTACCCGCCCTGGGGCTGGCCGTCGGCGCCGTAGGCCCCCGGCTGCTGCTGGCCGTAGGCGCCGGTCGGCTGAGCGTAGGGGCCCTGCTGCTCGTAGGAGCCGGGATGCTGGGCGCCGGCCCCGTACGCATCCGCCCCGTAGGCGCCCTGCGGCTGGCCGTGCGCACCGGCCTGCTGCGTTCCGGCGTCCTGGCCGTAGGCGGGCTGCCCGTAGGAGGGCTGCTCGTAGGAGGGCTGCTCGTAGGGGCCCGGGACGGCGCCGTCCCCGCCGGGGGTGTAGGCGCTGGAGCCGTGCCCGGTGCCCGTGACCGGCGTGTGGTCCGGCCAGCCGGCGGACGGGGGCTGGTCCGGCCAGCCGGCGGCGCCGGCCTCGGGTGCGCCCTCCTCGACGCCGTGGCGGGCAAACTCACCGGGGACGGCGCCGCCCCCGGTGTCCTCCGGACGGCGGGGGTCGTCGGGGTGCTGGTTCTCGGTCACGGGTCCCTCCAATGGTGTGCGAGCGGTCACAGCGAGCCGCTGACTCGAGTCTAGGCGGCGCACCGTCGCGGCACAGGGCTCGACCCCCGATGCGGGGCACGGGCGAGAATGGGCCGATGGTCATCGTCCTCGGCCCGGATCCCGCTCCCGGCACCCCGCCCGGGAGGTGGTGCGCCCTGGTCCTGCCCAACGACGCCGCCCCCTCCCCCGCGGATGCGTCGCCCGGTCAGGGGGACGGGGGACCCGTGGCCCGGTTCGCGCGGGACGAGCTGGCGGACGTGGTGCGGGCCCTGCCGGGGCGGCTGGGCGTGGACCCCGCCGTCGTGCGGTGGACGGTGGCCGACGCGGCCGAGGTCTATCCGGCGCTGCTGGCGGCGGGCGTGCGGTGGGACCGGTGCCGGGACCTCTCCCTCGGCCAGCGGATCCTCCGTGGGGCGGCCGCCGCCGGACTGGCGTACGCCCCGACGGTGGACCTGCCCGTCCACGAGCCCGAGGCCGAGGACCCGGCCACCGCCCGTCGGGCCCCCGGGCAGGGGGCCATGTTCGAGCTGGCCGGCCCCGAGCCCGCCCCCGACGCCGCGGCGCTCGCCCGGGAGCTGGCGGCCCAGCAGGCCGCCGTGGCGGCCTCGGCGCACCCGCACCGCCTGCGACTGCTCCTGGCGGCAGAGTCCCAGGGGGCGCTCGTCGCCGCCGAGATGCACCACGCCGGCCTGCCCTGGCGCGCGGACGTGCACGAAGCCCTCCTCGCCGAGCAGCTCGGCCCCCGCCCTCCGGAGGGGGCTCGCCCCGCCCGGCTCCAGGCCCTCGCCGAGCGGGTGGCGGCGACGCTCGGGTCCCCCGGGCTCAACCCGGACTCCCCGCCGGCGCTGCTGCGCGCCCTGCAGACCGCCGGGGTGACCGTCGACTCCACCCGCAAGTGGGAGCTCACCGCATGGGCGGACCAGGGCGGGGCGCAACGGCAGGCCCGGGAGGCCCTCATCGCCCCGCTGCTGGAGTACAAGGCCCTCTACCGGCTGTGGACCGCCCACGGCTGGCACTGGCTGGACACCTGGGCCCGCGACGGCCGGTTCCGTCCCACCTACCTGGTGGGCGGCGTCGTCACCGGCCGGTGGGCCGCCCACGGCGGCGGCGCCATGCAGGTGCCCTCGGGGGTGCGCGACGCCGTCCGCGCCGACCCGGGCCACGTGCTCACCGTGGCGGACGCCTCCCAGGTGGAGCCCCGCATCCTGGCCGCGATGTCTCGGGACGCCGCGCTCGCGGCGGCCGGCGCCACCCCGGACCTCTACCGGGAGGTCGCGGAGCAGGGCCGCTCCGCCGGCACCGCGCTGGACGACCGCTCCCGCGCGAAGGTGGCCCTGCTGGGGGCCATGTACGGGGCGACCACCGGCGACTCCGCCGCCCTGCTGCCCCACCTGCGCCGCCTCTACCCGGCCGCCCTCGCGATGCTCGAGGCCGCCGCCGACGACGGCGAGGCGGGCCGGCCGGTCCACACGTGGCTGGGGCGCACCTCCCCCGCGCCCGCGGAGCGCTGGCTCGAGCGCGTGGCCGACCGCTCCACCCGGGAGGCCGAGGCCCGAGCCCGCTCGCTGCGCCGGTCGGCGGGACGGTTCACCCGGAACTTCGTGGTCCAGGGCACGGCCGCGGAGTGGGCGCTGTGCTGGATGGGGCAGATCCGCGGCGGGCTCCACCGGGCGGGGCTGAGCACGGCCCTCGTGTTCTTCGTGCACGACGAGGTGGTGCTCCACGGACCCGCCGAGGAGGCCGGCGCCGTCGCCCGCATCGTCACGGAGGCGGCATCCCAGGCGGGTCGGCTGCTCTTCGGCGCCGCGCCCGTGGACTTCCCGCTCACCGTGGCCCAGGTGGAGTCCTACGCCCAGGCCAAGTGAGGGTTCCGTGGCCCATACTGGGGCGCATGGAGACCCCCTCTGACGTCATCGTCGTCGGCGCCGGCCTGGCCGGACTCGTCGCCGCCCGCACCCTCGCCGAGGCCGGCCTGAGCGTGCGCGTGCTGGAGCGCGAGGCCGAGGTCGGCGGGCGCCAGCGCACCCGCACCGTGGACGGCTTCGTCCTGGACCGCGGCTTCCAGCTGGTGAACCCCGCCTACCCGGAGCTGCCCCGGCACGCCGACGTCGACGCCCTGGGGCTGCAGCCCTTCGGTGCGGGCGTGCGGGTCCGCACGCGCCGCGGGCTCGCGCTCCTGGCCGACCCCCGCCGGGAGCCCCGGCTCGCCGCCCGCACCCTCCGCGACGGCGTCCGGCACGGCCTGCTCGACGCGCGGGAGCTCGCGGCGCTGTCCCGCTGGGCGGCGCCCGCCCTCGCCGCGCCGCGGGTGGCCAAGCACCGCATGGACGCGCCCCTCATCGAGGCGTGGGACCGGGCGGGCGTGCGGGGCCCGCTGCGCGATGCCGTCCTCGAGCCGTTCCTGCGCGGGGTGCTCGCCGACCCGGACCTTACGACGTCGTCCCGGTTCACGGAGCTGCTGGTGCGCATGTTCGTGCTCGGCACGCCGGGCGTGCCCGCCCGCGGCGTGGCCGCGCTGCCGGAGCAGCTCGCGGCCCGCGTCCGGGCCGCGGGGACGCGGGTGACCACGGGTGCGTCGGTGACCGCCGTGCGGCCGGCCGCCGACGGCGTCGTGGTGGACGTGGCCGGCGGCGCCCCGCTGCACGCCCGCGCGGCGGTGCTGGCGGTGGGTCCGGAGGCCTTCACCGGACTGCTCCCCGAGGCGGCCTCGGATCGCCTCCCCGTCCCCTCCCGAGGCCTGACCACCTGGTGGTTCCGCGCCCCCTCGGCCCCGGCCCGCGAGCGCTTCCTCGCCGTGGACGGCACCGGCTCCGGGCCGCTGGTGCACACCGCGGTGATGACGGCGGCGGCGCCGGGCCTCTCCCCGGACGGCACGCCGCTGGTGGAGGCCACGGCCCTGCTGGACCCGTCCGCCCCGGCCGTCACCGACGCGCAGGCGCGCGCCCACGCGGCGCGCATCTGGGGCGTCGACGCGTCCGACTGGGACCTGCTGGCCCGGGACGACGTCCCCTACGCCCTGCCCGTGCAGGCCGCCCCGCTGCGACTGCGGGCCGAGGCGCGGGTCGCCGAGCGCGTCTACGCCGCCGGCGACCATCGGGACACCGCCTCCATCCAGGGGGCGCTGGTCTCGGGCCGCCGCGTGGCCGAGCGGCTGCTGCACGAGCTGTCGCGCTGACCCGCGGGAGGACTACCCTGCGGGGGTGACCCAGATCCTCCTGTGGGGCGTCGTCTCCGCCTCCTCCCTGCTCCTCGGTGCCCTCCTCGCCCTCGCCCGCGACTGGCACCGACCCACCATCGGCCGCATCCTGGCGTTCGGCGCGGGCGCGCTCATCGCCTCCGTGTCCCTCGAGCTGGCGGAGGAGGGCGTGAACACCGGCGGCGCCGTCGCCGTGGGCGTCGGCCTGGCCCTCGGCGCGGCCGCGTACTTCACCGCCAACCGGGTCGTGGAACGCCGCGGCGGCGGCTCCGGCGGCGGCAGCGGCGCGGCCCTCACGGTCGGCGCGCTCCTCGACGGCATCCCCGAGCAGGTCGTCCTCGGCGTCGGCCTGGCCGCCGGCGGGGAGATCTCCCTGGCCCTGGTGGTGGCGATCTTCGTCTCCAACCTGCCCGAGGCCATCGGCTCCTCCGCGGACCTGCTGCGCGCGGGCAAGACCCGCCGCCACGTGCTCACGCAGTGGTCGGTCGTCACCGTGGTCTGCATCCTGGCCACGGTCGTCGGCGGCCTGCTCGCCGAGCTGGCGACGCCGGGCATGACCGCCGGCGTCCAGGGCTTCGCGGCCGGCGCCCTGCTGGTCATGCTCATCGACACGATGATCCCCGAGGCGCGCGAGCAGGGCGGCGAGACCGCGGGCCTCGTCACCGTGGTCGGCTTCGCGCTGGCCTGCGGGCTCTCCCTCCTGGGCTGAGCGCGCCGGCTGAGCGCGGGCCGGCCGAGCACCCGGCCTGCCCCGCTGCTCAGGCCCCCACGTACTCCTTCAGGTGCCGCCCGGTGAGCGTGGAGGCGTCGGCCACGAGGGCGGCCGGCGTGCCCTCGAAGACGATCCGGCCGCCGTCGTGCCCCGCGCCGGGACCCAGGTCCACGATCCAGTCCGCGTGGGCCATGACCGCCTGGTGGTGCTCGATGACCACCACGGACGTGCCGCCGTCCACGAGGCGGTCCAGGAGGGCCAGGAGCTGATCGACATCAGCGAGGTGGAGGCCGGTGGTGGGCTCGTCGAGGACGTAGACCTCGGCCCTCTCGCCCATCTGCACGGCGAGCTTGAGACGCTGGCGCTCGCCGCCGGACAGGGTGGTGAGGGGCTGGCCGACGGTCAGGTAGCCCAGGCCCACGTCCTGCAGCCGGCCCAGGACCTTCTGCGCCGCGGGCAGGCGCGCCTCCCCCTCGGCCACGTAGGCGGCGGCCTGGTCCACGGACATCTCCAGCACGTCCGCGATGCTGCGGCCGGCGAGGGTCAGCTCGAGCACCTCGGGGAGGAAGCGGCGGCCCTGGCACTCCTCGCAGACGCTCTCCACGCCGCCGAGCGTGGCCAGGTCCGTGTAGATCACGCCCGCGCCCTTGCAAGCCGGGCAGGCGCCGTCCGAGTTCGGGGAGAACAGACCGGGCTTCACGCCGTTGGCCTTCGCGAACGCCTTGCGCAGCGGCTCCAGCAGGCCCGTGTAGGTGGCCGGGTTGGAGCGGCGCGAGCCCGTGATGGGCGCCTGGTCGATCACGACGACGCCCTCCCGCCCGGTCAGGGAGCCGTGCACCAGGGAGCTCTTGCCCGAGCCGGCCACGCCCGTCACCGCCACGAGCACGCCCAGGGGGATGTCCACGTCCACGTCCTGCAGGTTGTGCTCGGAGGCCCCGCGGATCTCGACGACGCCGGTCGGCGTGCGGACCTCCCCCTTGAGGGCGGCCCGGTCCTTCAGGTGCCGGCCGGTGAGCGTGTCCGAGGCCGCGAGCTCCTCCACCGTCCCCTCGAAGGTGACCCGGCCGCCGTCGGCGCCGGCGCGCGGGCCCATGTCCACCACGTGGTCGGCAATCGCGATGGTCTCCGGCTTGTGCTCGACGACGAGCACCGTGTTGCCCTTGTCCCGGAGGTCGATGAGCAGCGCGTTCACGCGGGCGAGGTCGTGCGGGTGCAGGCCCACGGAGGGCTCGTCGAACACGTAGGTGACGTCCGTGAGCGCGGAGCCGAGGTGGCGGATCATCTTCACCCGCTGGGACTCGCCGCCGGAGAGCGTGCCGGTGGCGCGGTCCAGGCTCAGGTAGCCCAGGCCGATGCGCTCGAACGCGTCCAGCAGCTCCTGCAGACCGGCCACGAGCGGGGCGGCGGGGCCGGCGTCGAGGCCGCGGAGCCACGCGGCGGCGTCGGTGATCTGGAGGGCACAGACCTGGTCGATCGAGGCCCCGCCGAGGGTGACCGAGCGGGCGCGCTCGTTCAGGCGGGTGCCGTGGCAGTCAGGGCAGGTGCCGAACGCGACGGCGGACTCCACGAACCGGCGGATGTGCGGCTGCAGGGACTCGACGTCCTTGGAGAGCATGGAGCGCTCCATCTGCGGGATCAGCCCCAGGTAGGTGAGGTTGATGCCGTCCACCGTGATCGTGGTGGCCTCCTTGTGGAGGAGGGCGTCCAGCTGCCGCTGGGTGAACTTCTTGATCGGCGTGTCGACGGGGAAGAGGCCGGCGCCGCGGAAGATGCGCCCGTACCAGCCGTCCATCGAGTAGCCGGGGATCTTCAGGGCGCCGTCCTCGAGGGAGAGCTCCTCGTCGTAGAGCGCGGCGAGGTCGATGTCGCTGACCCGGCCGGTGCCCTCGCAGCGCTCGCACATGCCGCCGGTCACCGAGAACTCGCGCCGCTCCTTCACGGTGCGCCCGTTCTTCTGCGTGCTCACCGCGCCCGCCCCGGAGACCGAGGCGACGTTGAACGAGAACGCCTGCGGGGAGCCGATGTGCGGGGTGCCCAGCCGGGAGAAGAGGATCCGCAGCAGGGCCGTGGCATCGGTGGCCGTGCCCACGGTGGAGCGCGGGTTCGAACCCATCCGCTCCTGCCCGACGACGATGGCCGTGGTCAGCCCCTCGAGGACGTCCACGTCCGGGCGGGGCATGGCCGCCATGAACCCCTGCACGAAGGACGGGTAGGTCTCGTTGACCAGCCGCTGCGACTCCGCCGCGAGCGTGCCGAACACCAGGGAGGACTTGCCGGAGCCGGAGACCCCCGTGAACACCGTCAGCCGCCGCTTGGGCAGCTCGAGGGACACGTCCTGCAGGTTGTGGGTGCGCGCGCCGTGGACGCGGATCACGTCGTGGCCGTCGGCGGGGTGGGCGGTGTGCGGGGCGGGCGCGGCGGAGGCGTGCGGCGTGGGCATGCGCTCAGGGTAGCGACGCGGGCGGACGCCGCGGGGCCGCCCAGGTCAGGGGGTCAGCCCTCCCCCGTCGCCTGGGCCAGCATGACGACGATCCTACTGGGCCCGCGGACATAGGTGAGCCGGAACACGCCCTCGTAGTCGGCGACGCCGCGCAGCGGGGCGTAGCCGCGGCGGTCGCACGCGGCGAGGGCGGCGTCGAGGTCGTCCACCCGGAACGCCACGCGGTGCATGCCGATCATGTGCGGGAGCGTGTCCGGCGTCGGGAGGGCCTCCGGGTGCAGGTACTCGAACAGCTCGACGCCGGGGCCGCCGTCGGGCGCGGTGAGCAGGGCGATGCGCGCGTGGTTGCCGTCCAGGCCCACAGCGGTGTCCGCCCACTCCCCCTGCACCTCGTCCCGGCCGACGACGACGAGCCCGAGGCCCTGGAAGAAGTCGACCGCCTCCTCGAGGTCCTCGACGGCGATGCCCACGTTCTCGAACCGGATGCCCATGCGTCCAGCCTAGGCCCCGCCCTCAGCCGGCGAACCGCACGAACGTCCGGCCCGGGACGGGACCGCCTCCGCCGAACTGCCGGAACCCGCAGGCCTCGTAGAACGCCCGCTGGCCCGGCTCCTCATCGGTGATCAGCACCTGCTGGCGCACGTGGGCGAACGGCGCGAACACGGCGTCCAGCAGCTTTCCGGCGACGCCCTGCCGCCGGCGCTCCGGGTGCACGAGCACATCTTGGAGGTAGGCGATCGTGTGCCCGTCGGAGACCACCCGGGCCAGCCCCACCAGCTCCTGCCCCTCCCAGGCCGTCGCCACGCACGCGGAGCCCGCGACCCCCGCCGCCAGCGCGTCCGGGTTCCGCGTGTACGCGGTCCAGCCGACGGCGTCGTACAGGGCCCGGAGCGCCACGACGTCGGGGATCCGTCCCGTCACCACGGTGAGGTCCGCGAGCTCGGGGCGGGGCGCCGGCGGCTCCGGTGCCGACGCCTGCTCGCCCTCATGGTCGCCGCGCAGCAGGGCGAACCGCAGGGAGTCCCAGCGTCGTCCGTCCCAGGCTCGCGACTCCGGCACCCGCGCGCTCATCCGGAATCCGGCCCGCTCTGCCGCACCGGCCATCCGGGCGTTGCCGGACCACGTGGTGAGCGTGAGCACGTGGGCGTCCGTTTCGGTGAGCGTCGCCTCCGTCCAGGCCGCCAGCGCCCGGGTCCCGATCCCGCCGCCCCAGCGGGAGGGGTCGAACAGCAGGATGCCCAGCTCCCACCAGCCGCCGCCGGCGGGGGCCTCCTCGTGACGGGTGACCAGTCCGATCGCCGCCCCGTCCACGGTGACGATGCGGCGGTCAGCGTCGTCGGGCCATGGCGCGAAGGACCGGGCGAACGCGGCGCGGCCCATGGGCGCCGCCTGCTCCGCGGCGTGGAAGTAGGGCGCGTCCCACCGCTTCCACTCCGCGTCGGGCGTGCCGTGGATCCACGTCCAGAGGAACTCTTCGTCCCCGGCCTCCACGGGGCGCAGGGCGACGACGGGGGTGCTCCGATGCGTGTCCATGGGGAGATTCTGCCCGTAGAGTCCCCACCCATGACTGGAGAGCCGATCACTCCGTCCGATCCGGAGCACAGCGGTCCCGAACGCACTGGCCCGGAGCGCACCCCGGACGGGCACTTCATCATCGTCGACGGCCGCCGGTGGCGCGCCACGGACCCGGACATCCCGGAGGCCCTCCGCGCGGAGCTGGTGAAGGAGCTCATGGCCGCCCGGCGCCTCGTGAAGTCCCGCGGGGACGCCGCCCGTGTCCGCGTCCAGGACGCGAAGGTGGCCCTCGGCGAGCGCGGCGACCCCTGGTGGGAGCCCACCGAGCAGGGCCGCCGCCACCGGCTGGCCGCCGCCATGCGCACCCTGCTGCGGCAGCGGGGGGAAGACCGCACGATCTGCCCCTCGGACGCGGCCCGCGTCGTCGGCGGCGAGGACTGGCGCGACCTCATGCCCGTGGCCCGCGAGGTGGCCGGCACCCTGGCCGAGGAGGGCGTCGTCGTCGTGACCCAGAAGGGCGCGGCCGTGGACGTGGCCACCGCCCGCGGGCCCGTCCGGATCGCCGCGGGCCCGGCGCTGGAGACCTGACCTCACCCCGGGCACGCGGACGGGGCGGGACCGTGAGGTTCCCGCCGTCGTCACACCGTGCGGGAGACCACCCGGTAGGCGGCCCAGGCGGGGCCGGCGGCAGCCAGCGCCCCGGGATCCAGCAGGCTGGCGGTGGCCCACGCGTCCGCCCAGGTCAGGGTGGGGCCGAGGACGCTGACGGAGGTGAGCTGCGGCGTCGCCGGGGCGGGGTGCCCGTCCACCACGACGCGCGGGTCCATCACGTGGGCGCCGCGCGCGGCGGTCCCGGACGTGGCCAGGGCGCCCTCCACGAGCGAGACGACGACGGCCATCTGCCCGGGCCGCGCGGGATCCTCCACGCCGACCTCCCACGGGTCGCGGGGGCCGCCCGGTGTGACGCCCACGCGCACGTCGCCGGCCGCGTTCACGGCGTAGGAGATCCCGGGGACCCCGGCCAGCACCTGAGCCGCCAGGTCCCCCGCCCAGCCCTTGACGAGGCCGGTGGGGTCCCAGCCGCGGCTGCCGTCCGGGGCGGGCAGGTCGGTGGTGAACAGGCCGCCCGTGACGCGCTCGGACTCGTCGGTCAGGGCCCGGACCTCCGCCAGCCACGGATGGGCCGCGGCCGCGTCGAGCTCGCCCCGCCGCATGCGGAGCAGGTCGCTGTCCGTCCTCCAGGGGGAGAGGACGGCGTCGATCCGGTGCAGGAGGTCCCAGACACGCCGCACCGCGGCGGCGATGTCCGCGCGGCGCGGGTCCTCCGCGCGCACGTGCACGGAGACGGGCCCGCCCATGACCTGTTCCACGAACGCGCGCGTGCCCCAGGCGGGGGCGGCGGCATCGGCCAGGAGGTCCTCGACCGTCCCGGAGGTCAGGAACGACGGCAGCTGGGCGGCGTCCATCAGAGGTGCGCCCGGTCGAGGGCGGACTGGAGGCTCTGCTCGTACGCGGCCGAGGTGAAGCTCGCGCCGGAGACCATGTGCACGCTCGTGCCCTGGGAGGCGGTGGCGGACGCGTTCGGGTCGGTGGAGGTGTGGTAGCTGAACAGCAGGACGAGGCCGGCCAGCGCGGCCAGGAGCCAGGTGGTGATGCGGCGCATGGGAGGGGCCTTTCGGGGGATGGGGTCAGAAGGAGAAGCGCTCGTCGTGGATGCGCTCGGCGGGGACGCCGCCGCGGCGGGCCGCCCGGCGCACCAGGTCCATCCACGCGGGTGCGCCGCAGACGAACACGTCGTGTTCGGCGAGGTCGGGGCAGATCCGGCGCAGGGCGGTGACGTCGTCGACGTCCCCCGCGGAGGCGGGCAGCCAGCTGTCGGCGCCCGGGCGGCGGCGCCCCTCGAGGCGGATGTAGCGGGCGCCACGGGTGCGGGCGGCGGCCAGCAGGTCCGCGTGCAGGGTGGGGTCGTCGGGGTCGGACACGCGGTGGACCACGGTGATCTCCCCCGCGTCCGCGAGGAGGGACTCCAGGAGCGCCTTCATGGGGGTGATGCCGATGCCCGCACCCATGAGCAGGGCCTTGCGGCCGGTGCGGGCGCCGTCATGCATGCGCCCGTAGGGGCCCTCGACGAGCACCCGCGTGCCGGGGCGCATGTCCCACAGGCGGTCGGTGCCGTCGCCCACCACGGCGGCGGTGAACTGGAGGGTGCGGCCGTCGGGGGCGGCGGACAGCGAGTACGGGTGGGCCCGCGTCCAGCCCGGGCCGTCGAGGAACCGCCACTGGAAGAACTGCCCGCCGCGGGCGTGCAGCCGGTGGGCGCCCCGGCCGGCCACGGTCACGGTGACCGCGTGCGGCCCCGCGGCGGTCACGGACTGCACGCGCAGCCCTGCCCGGGCCGAGCACCAGAGGGGCAGCAGGGCGCGGAACACGACGACGGCGCCCGCCGTCACCGCCCAGAGGCTCCACCAGAACGCGGTGGCCACGGGCGAGGCCAGGAACTCCTGGCCGGTCCACAGCTGGTGCGGCAGCGCGAGGCCCGCACCGAGGTAGCCGTAGAGGTGGATCAGGTGCCAGGACTCGTACCGCAGCCGGGCGCGGGCGGCCTTGACGGGCGTCACGACCACCATGACCAGGGCGGCGGTGCCGGCGATCGCCAGGAGCATGCCCGGGTAGTCCACGGCGAAGTCGACGAGCGTGCCCCACAGGCCCGCGGGGGTGTCCCAGGCGTAGCCGGCGGTGATGAGCGCGAGGTGGGCGAACATCAGGGTGAAGGACGTGAATCCGACCCGGCGGTGCACGCGCGTGAGGCGATCTTGGCCCCATGCCTGTTCGACGAGCGGGACGCGGGCCATGAGGAACACCTGCGCCAGGAGCAGGGCGGAGGCGATCAGCCCGGTGAGCCGGCCCAGGGAGGTCAGCCCGGAACCGACGGCGGCGAGGTCCTGCACCCCTCCCCCGTGCACCCACAGGGCGGTGACCGCCAGCAGCACCAGCCACAGCAGCGAGCCGGAGGCGTCGCGCCACCAGGCGGGGATGCGCCCGGCGGGGCGGTCACGGATGCCGGCGGGGCCCGGTGCGGGCGTGAGGGG
>NZ_JAKRNH010000058.1:0-15317 GCF_022346985.1 Micrococcus sp. ACRRV | reverse complement strand
GGTCGGCCGAACGCAGCCCGGCGAGCAGCCAGCCGGCCACGTCGTGGGCCGTGCGCACCGGGTCCGGTCGCACGGACTCCTCGGTGGCGAGCCAGGCTTCGACGGCCGCGCGCACCGTGCCGACGGCGACGCGCGGCCACAGCACCAGGGTGGTGCCGGGGCCGGCGTCGGCCGCGGGCAGGGTGCGGGCGAGGCCCTCGGCGAGGAGCGCGGCGATGCGCTCGAAGAACGGGCCCAGGTCGGGGCCGGTGCCGTCCGCGGCGCCGCCCTGGGTGACGGCGAACGCGTAGACGGCGGGGGAGGAGGCCGCGACGGAGAGGCACTCGGCGACCATGCGGTGCAGGGCGCTCACGCCGTCGGGCGCGTCGACGGCGGCCTCGCGCAGCCGGCGCTCCATGGAGGCGGTCACACGTTCGGCCACAGCCTGGCGCAGTCCCGCCCGGTCGCCGAAGTACCGGTAGAAGACCGACTTGGACGTGCCCGCGTGCGCGGCGATTTCGTCCATGGAGGCCGTGGGGCCGAGCTCGTGGACCGCGGCCCGCGCGGCCCGCACCAGCACGACGCGGCGGTCCTGCCGGTGCCGGTCCCACCGCGCGCTTCGCCCGTCTCGGGCCAGCGCGGTCGAGGTGTTCCAGTTCACATGACTCACCGTATCAGGTACTGTTCGTACCAGTCATCAGACGCCGACCCCGCGCCGCCCGGCGCGCCTATCTGGAAGGACCGCCATGAGCACCGAGTCCCCCCGCGTCCCCGCCGAGACCGCCCGTCCCGCCATCGCCGGCGGAGAGCTGCGCCCCGCCGTCGTCGTCGGCTCGAACCGCATCCCCTTCGCCCGCGCCTTCACCGCCTACGCCGAGGTCGGTGAGCAGGAGATGCTCACCGCCGCCATCGACGGCCTCGTCGCCCGCCTCGGCCTGCAGGGCGAGCGCCTGGGCCAGGTCTCGGCCGGCGCGGTGATGAAGCACCCGAAGGACTTCAACCTCACCCGCGAGGCCGTCATGGGCTCCGCCCTCTCCTCCGAGACGCCCGCCGCGGACATCCAGGTCGCCTGCGCCACCGGCATGGAGGCGATCGGCACCCTCGCGGACAAGATCCGCCTCGGCCGCATCGACTCCGCCATCGGCGGCGGCGTGGACTCCATCTCCGCGTCCCCCATGACCGTCTCGGAGAGCGCCCGCCGGGTGCTGCTCCAGCTGAACTCGGCCAAGACCGTCAAGGACCGCCTCAAGGCCCTCTCCTCCCTGCGCCCCGGCCAGCTCGTCCCCGAGCCCGCCGCGGCCGGCGAGCCCCGCACCGGGATGTCCATGGGCGAGCACCAGGCCCTGACCACCCACCAGTGGGGCATCACCCGCCAGGCCCA
The DNA here is from genome assembly GCF_022346985.1 of Micrococcus sp. ACRRV. Taxonomy (NCBI): domain Bacteria; kingdom Bacillati; phylum Actinomycetota; class Actinomycetes; order Micrococcales; family Micrococcaceae; genus Micrococcus; species Micrococcus sp. ACRRV. The sequence continues at coordinate 13,957 of NZ_JAKRNH010000058.1, read as the reverse complement.
GGACGAGCTCGCCGCCGCCAGCCACCGCAACCTCGGCGCCTCCTACGCCTCCGGCTACCAGGACGACCTGGTGACCCCCTTCCGCGGCCTGGCCAAGGACAACAACCTCCGCCCGGACTCCACCGTGGAGAAGCTCGCCGGCCTCAAGCCCGCCTTCGGCCGCCACCTCGGCGACGAGGCCACCATGACGGCCGGCAACTCCACACCCCTGACCGACGGCGCCTCCGCCGTGCTCCTCTCCTCGGAGGACTGGGCCGTACAGCGGAACCTGCCCGTGCTCGCCGAGATCGTGGACATGGAGAACGCCGCGGTGGACTTCGTGGACGGCGAGGACGGGCTGCTCATGTCCCCCGTGTACGCCGTGCCCCGCCTGCTCGCCCGCCACGGCCTCACGCTCGACGACCTGGACTTCGTGGAGATCCACGAGGCCTTCGCCGGCACCGTGCTGGCCACCCTCGCGGCGTGGGAGGACGAGGAGTTCGGCCGCACCCGGCTCGGCCTGCCGGGCGCCTACGGCTCCGTGGACCGTGCCAAGCTCAACGTGAACGGCTCCTCGCTGGCCGCCGGGCACCCGTTCGCCGCCACCGGCGGTCGCATCGTGGGCCTGCTCTCCAAGATGCTGCACGAGAAGGGCGAGGGATCCCTCGGCCTCGTCTCCGTCTGCGCCGCCGGCGGCCAGGGCATCGTGGCCCTGCTGCGCGGCCGCTGAGTCCCACCCACCCCCGACTCGACCGTCCCACCGGAAGGACCCTCATGCCCGCCAACGACCCCTACGGCGACCTCGTCCGCACCCGCCTCGGACGGCGGCTCACCGGAGCACTGGGCCTGCCCCAGCCGGCCGAGCTGCGCCGCCACACGGCCGGCGACCCCGCCGTGCGCGGCACCGTGCTGGTGCTCGGCGCGACGTCGGCGGCCGACGCCGCCCGCGCCCTGGTGACCGCCGAGGGTGCCCGCGCCGTCGCCCATCCCGCGGAGGGCGAGCGGCTGGCCGCCGTCATCGCCTGCTTCGACGGCGTCGCGGCCCCCGGGGACCTGTCCGACACGGCCCTCGCGCTCGGCGGCGCGCTGCGCTCCCTCGAGCCGAGCGCCCACGTGGTCACCGTGGTCGAGGACCCGGAGGAGGCCGAGGTGCCGGCCGTGCGCGCCGCCCGGGCCGGGGTCATGGGCCTCACCCGCTCCCTGGCGCACGAGATGCGGCGCGGCGGGGTGGCCAATGGCCTTCTGCTGCGCGGGGGCGCCCGGCTGGGCGACGCCGGTCCCGCCGGCGCGCTGCGGTTCCTCCTCTCCGGCCGCGCCGCCTTCGTCTCGGGCCAGTTCCTGCCCGCGGCCGCCGGAGCGGGCTCCGCCCCGGCCGCCGCCGATGCCCGCCCCCTGGAGGGACGCGTCGCCGTCGTGACCGGCGCGGCCCGGGGCATCGGCGCCGCCATCCTCCGCACCCTCGCCCGCGACGGGGCCACCGTCGTCGGCGTGGACCTGCCCGCCGCGGGCGAGGACCTCGTGCGGATCGTCAACGAGCTCGGCGGCACCGCCCTGCCCCTCGACATCACCGCCCCGGACGCCGGCGCGCGGATCGTCGAGCACGCCCGGGCCCGGCACGGACGCCTGGACGTCGTGGTGCACAACGCGGGCATCACCAAGGACAAGCTCCTGGCCAACATGGACGCGGCCCGGTGGGACGCCGTGCTGGCGGTGAACACCGCCTCGCAGCTGGCGATCAACGAGGTCCTGCTCTCCGCGGAGGCGGCGGACGTGGTGTCCCCGGACATCCGGATCGTGGGGCTGGCCTCGATCTCCGGCATCGCGGGCAACCGCGGACAGACGAACTACGCCGCCTCCAAGGCGGGCGTGATCGGCCTGACCGCGGCCACCGCCCCGGACCTCGCCGCGCGCGGCGGCGGCATCACCGCCGTGGCCCCCGGCTTCATCGAGACGGAGATGACCGCCAAGATCCCGCTGGTGACCCGCGAGCTGGGCCGCCGCGTGAACTCCCTCCAGCAGGGGGGCCGGCCCGAGGACGTCGCGGAGGCCGTGGCCTTCCTGTCCTCGCCCGCGGCGTCCGGGATCAACGGGACCACGCTGCGCGTCTGCGGCCAGTCCATGCTGGGAGCCTGAGCATGCACACCCGCACCGAGTCCTCGATGCCCGCGCTGGCCGGGCTCTACCGCCGGGCGGCCGGTCAGGCCCTCGCGGACGCCGCCCGCCGGCGCACCCGCCCCGCGGAGCTGCCGGACGAGCGCCTCGTGGTGGAGGGGCATCGGATCCCCGAGCGGGCGCTGCGGCGCTGGCAGGCGGAGATCGGCCCCGTGGACCCCGCCTCCGTGCCGTCCGTTCTGGTGCACACCCAGGTGTTCGGCGCCGCGATGGCGCTCATGGCGGAGCCCGACTTCCCCCTGCCCCTGCCCGGGATGGTCCACCTGACCAACGCGGTGGAGCACCGCCGCCCCGTCGCGGCCGGTGAAGCCCTGGACGTGACGGCGCGGGCCGTGGGCCTGGTGCCGCACCACGCGGGCACCGCCGTGGACCTGCAGGTGGCCGTCCGCGAGGCGGGTGAGACCGACGACGCGCCCGCCGCGTGGGAGGGCGTCTCCCGCTACCTGGCCCGCGGCGTGCACCTGGCCCCGCTCCGGCCGGAGCGCCCGGAGCGGCCGGAGTTCACGCCCCCCGCCCCCACGGCCCAGTGGATGTTCGACGGCGGCGCCGGGCGACGGTACGCCGAGGTGTCCGGCGACTGGAACCCGATCCACCTCTCGGCGCTCTCCGCCCGGGCCTTCGGCCAGCGGCGCGCCATCGCCCACGGCATGCTGCTCGCCGCTCGCATGCTGAACCGCCGCGAGCCGCGCGCGGCCGCGTTCGGAGAGGGCTTCGGATGGGACGTGGAGTTCCACGCGCCAGTGGTGCTGCCCGCCCGGGTGGCCGTCCGCTACGAGGCCGCCGCGGACGGGTCCACGCGCGTCAGCGCCTGGGACCCGCGCCGCGGGCGTCCGCACCTCGACGGCCGGATCCGCCACGCCCGCCCCTGAGCCGTCGGCCGGGCGCGCCCGCCCCTGAGCTCCTCGGCGAGGCGTGCTCAGGGGCGGGGCAACCCCGCCACGGCGTCCAGCAGTCCCTCCGCCCAGCCGGACCAGGCGTGGGCGCGGGCGTGCCGCACCGCCGCCGGGGCCATGGCGTCCCACGCCTGACGGTCCTCCCGCACCGCGGCGAGGGCGTCCGCCCACGCCGACGCCGTGTTCGGGATGACCAGACGGCCGGAGACGCCGTCCTGCACGGCGTGGACGAGGCCGCCCACCCGGTGCGCGAGCACCGGCGTGCCGGCCGCCTGGGCCTCCACGGCCACGAGACCGTAGGTCTCCGAGGCGCTGGGCAGGGCGACGACGTCGGCCGCGCGCATCTGTGCGGCGAGCTCGACCGGCGGCACGGGCGGGGAGAACGTCACGAGGTCGGCGACGCCCAGCCGGGCGGCCAGCGCGGGGAGGTCCAGGTCGGCCGGGCCGGACTGTTCCCCGTTGACGTGCAGCACCACCCGCGGGTCGCCGTCCGCGGCGCGGGCCCGCAGCTCGGCGAGCGCGGCGACGAGCACGTGCGGACCCTTGTGCTCCTGGACCCGGCCGGCGAACAGCACCCGCAGCGCGTCGGCGCCGACGGCGTCGCCTCCGGGCCAGCGGGACGGGCCCTCCGGGGTGAACGACTCGAGGTCCACGCCCGGGGGCAGCACTCGGACACGGTCACGGTCGACGTCGAGGAGCTCCTGGAGGTCGCGGGACTCGGCGGGGGAGTTGACCACCAGGAGGTCGGCGCGGCGGACCAGGTCGGCCTCGGCGGCGAGCCGCTCGGCGGGCTCGGGATGGCCGGGGTCCCCGGCGGACTTGACCGCTCCGGTCGTGTGCATCGTCTGCACCCGTGGCGCGCCCAGGTCGTCCGCCACGGCGGCGGCGGTGTCGCCGGACAGCCAGTAGTGGGCGTGCACGAAGCGCACCCGGGCAGCGGCGGCGCCCGCCGCGCCGAGCAGTGGACCGCCCGGAACGTCGGCGGAGGCGAGCCACTCCCGGGCCGCGGCCGTGAAGGCCTCGCGGTGGGCCGGCAGTTCCTCCTTCGCCACGGGCTCCTGCGGGCCGGCGGCCAGTTCGACCACCGTCACGTCCGGGGCGCCCTCGCCCTGGGGGAGGGTCGTCACCCGGACGCCGGAGGGGCCCACGGGGGACTCTGCGCGGGTGAGCAGCAGCATGCGGACCCCGAGCCGGGCGAGGGCGCGGGCGGAGTGGCGCACGTAGACGTTCAGGCCGCCGGCGTCGCCCTGGCCGGGCTGTGCGAGCGGCGAGGTGTGGAACGCGACGGCGATCCCCACCGGCACCGAGGCGTCCAGCTCGGCCGCGACGGCGTCGAAGAGCCGGCTGACGGAGGCCGTGCCGGCGAGGTCCTCGACCGTCAGGACGCGGCCGTCGGCGTCCCCCAGGGGGACGGTCCAGTTCGGATACTGCTCCTGGAGCGTGCCCGGCTGGTTCTGGATCCGGCGCTCGCCCACCGCGTCCACGAGGCCTACGCAGTGCAGCGCCGACGGCGCCTGCGCGAGCAGCCGGTGCAGGGCCACCACCCGGTCCTCGACGGTCTCGACCCCGCCCGGCCCGGTGGCCTCGAGCAGACCGCGCTTCCGGGCCGCGCCCAGGAACGCCTCGACCTCGGCCGCGGAGCGCCGCCGCTCCGCGGCGACGTCCGCGGTGTAGAGCCCCAGGCGCTCGCGCAGGTCGATGTGGACGCCCTCGAGGTAGCCCGCCGTGGGCGGGAGGTCGTGGGTGTTCACCGCGGCCATGCAGAGGCGCCGGTACTGCTCGGGGGGCGTGGGGACGCCGTCCTCCTGCTCGAACCAGAGAATCGACGTGCCGAGCACGCCGGCCTCGGCGAGCCGCCGCTGGACCCAGGGCTCGAAGGTGCCCAGGTCCTCGCCGATCACCACGACGCCGGCCCGCTCCGCCTCCAGGGTCAGGACGGCCAGCATGGCCTCGTGATCGTAGTGGACGTAGGCGCCCTGCGGGGCGCCGAGGCCCTCCGGGATCCACCAGAGGCGGAAGAGCCCGAGGACGTGGTCCATGCGCAGTCCGCCGGCGTGCGCCATGAGAGTGCGGAGCATGTCCCGGAAGGCGGCGTAGCCGGTCTCGGCCAGACGCCGCGGATGCCAGGGGTGCTGGGACCAGTCCTGGCCGAGCTGGTTGAACACCTCCGGCGGCGCGCCCACGGACATGGAGGGCACGAGAACGTCACCGAGCATCCAGGCGTCGGCCGAGCCGCGCGTGGCGCCGACGGCGAGGTCGAGCATGACGCCCATCCGCATGCCCGCCTCCCGGGCGCGCTCCTGGGCGGCCGCGAGCTGCTCGTCCGCGATCCACTGCACCCAGCGGTGGAAGTCGAGCTCGTCCGCGCGCTCGGCGCGCACCCGCCGGACGCCGTCGGACCCGGGCCCCGCGGCGGGGTCCGTCGGATCCGGGCCTGCCACGCCCGCGCGCAGCGCGTCGCGCCGCAGGACGGACCAGGCGGCGAAGTCGTCCAGGCCCGTCCCCTGCCGGTCGCGGAAGGCGGCATAGTCGGCGTCGCGCTCGGACGTGCGGGGTGCACGCCAGACCGCCTCGAGCGCGGGCCAGAGCACCTCGGCCACGGCGGCGCGGTCGATCGTCCCGCCCGTGAGCACGGCCTCCTGCACCGCGCGGCCCGCGGCGGCCAGCCGCTTCTGCTCCTCGGCGGGCAGCGCGGCGAACTCGGGGATGTCCGTGACGCGGATCAGGAACGCGGAGAGGAACCGGCGGGACACGGGGGAGTAGGGGGAGTCCGCGGGGGCGCCCGCCGGCTCGACCGCGTGCAGGGGGTGCAGCAGCAGGAAGTCCGCCCCGTGCGGGGCCGCGAGCTCGGCGAGGGAGCCGGCGTCGTGGGCGTCCCCGACGCCCCAGGATCCCGAGGACGTCACCGAGTACCCCTGCGCGGCCACACCCCAGCCCCGCCGGGCCAGGAACGGGGCGGCCGTGGTCAGCGCGGCGGGGGCGGAGACGAGCGTGGCCCTGGCGACGGAGCCGGTCTCGGAGACCGCCTCGAGCCGATGCCAGCCCAGCGGCAGGTCCTCGGGAAGGTCCAGGTCGTGGCGCACCCGCTCCTGGCCGTCGACCACCAGGGTTGCCCCGACCGCCTCACGGGTGGGCAGGTCCACCACGCGGCCGTCCTCCTGCACCAGCCGCACCTGCACGGCCGCACCGCGGGCGACGTGCACCGGCACGGTCGAGCGGTGCCCCTGCCGGGCGACGACGGTGGGCGGGAGGACGTCCCGCCACGGCGCGGCGTCCACCGCATCGAGCGCCTCGGTGAGGCCGGCCACGCCGTCGGCGTCGACCTCCACGCCGAGCGCCGACAGGACCCGGACCAGCGTCTCGTCCGCGACGGACTGGTCGGAGCCGTCCTGGCCGACGTACTCGGTCTGGACGCCGTGCGCACGGGCGAGGCGGCGGAGGAGGGCGCGGGCGTTCTCAGGCATGCAGGTGAGGACCTTCCGTGACGGTGAGGCAGGCGGGGCGCGCCTGCCGCTTCCACTCTAGAGCGCGGCGCACACGACGAAGGCCCCGGTCCACAGGACCGGGGCCTTCGCCTCTCACTGAGGTGTGCGCGAGGGGGGACTTGAACCCCCACGCCCTTGCGGGCACAGCGACCTCAACGCTGCGCGTCTACCAATTCCGCCACTCGCGCTCAGGAGCGCCTCCGGCACCGTCCGATTTCTCGACGTTCTCCGGCAGGCAACTCGAGAACTGTAGCACGGCTCCGCGCGACATGCGAATCCGGCCCCGCTAGGCTCGCCGCATGGATGCCTCGACCCCTTCCACCGCCCCGTCCACGGCCGACGCCGACGTCGTCGAGATCTGCCGCGACCTCATCCGGATCGACACGACCAACCACGGCGGCGGCCGCTCCGTGGGCGAGCCCGAGGCCGCCGAGCTCTGCGCCGCGTGGATGCGCAAGGCCGGCATGGAGCCGGAGCTGATCGAGTCCGCCCCGGGCCGGGTCTCGGTGGTGGGCCGGCTGGAGGGGTGGGACCCGGAGGCGCCCGGTCTCGTCCTGCACGGGCACACGGACGTGGTCCCCGCCGAGCCCGACGAGTGGACCGTCGACCCCTTCGGCGCCGAGTTCAGGGACGGCATGATCTGGGGCCGCGGGGCCGTGGACATGAAGGGCATGGACGCGATGATCCTGTCCGTGCTCGTCCACCTGGCCCGCACCGGCCGGCGACCCCGGCGCCCCGTCGTCGTCGCCTTCTTCTCCGACGAGGAGGCCGGCGGCGTCTTCGGCGCCCAGTGGCTGGTGGCGCATCGCCCGGAGCTGTTCGCGGGGTGCACGGAGGCGATCAGCGAGGTCGGCGGCTTCTCCACGGACGTCGCGGGGACGCGCGCCTACCTCGTGCAGACGGGGGAGAAGGGGCTCGCCTGGCTCAACCTCCGCGCGCAGGGGGCCCCCGGCCACGGATCGGCGCCGCACACCGACAACGCCGTCACCCGCCTGGCCGGGGCGATGGAGCGGATCGGCCGCCACCCCTGGCCGCTGACCTACACCAAGACCACCCGCCAGCTGCTCGAGGAGGTCGCCGAGATCACCGGCACCCCGTTCGACGAGCGGGACCCGACGCCGCAGCTGCAGGCGCTCGGCCACGCCCGGGACTGGGTGGCCGGCACCCTGCGCACCTCCTCCAATCCCACGGGCCTCACCGCCGGCTACAAGCACAACGTCATCCCGTCGACCGCCACAGGGACCGTGGACGTCCGGCTGATCCCGGGCGAGGAGGAGCAGACCCTCGCCGAGCTCGCCGACCTCGCCGGCGACGGCATCGAGATCTCCCCCGAACACCAGGACACCGGCGTGGAGGTGCCCTTCTCCGGCGACCTCGTGGAGCGGATGGCGTCGGCCCTCGACGCCGAGGACCCCGGCGCCCACGTGCTGCCGTTCATGCTGGGCGCGGGGACGGACAACAAGTCGCTGCACCGGCTCGGCATCGCGGGCTACGGCTTCAGCCCGCTCCAGCTCCCCTCGGGCCTGGAGTTCACGCGGCTGTTCCACGGGATCGACGAGCGCGTGCCCGTGGAGTCCCTGCGGTTCGGCTGCCGCGTGCTGGAGCACGTCCTCGAGCCTCGCGCCTGAGCGGTGTCCTGAGCGGGGGCCGCTCAGGACTGCAGCGTGGAGCGCACCCGGATGACCCGCCGCCGCATCCAGTGGCGGCGGGTCCCGCCGCGGTAGTGGACGGATCGTTGCAGCTCCCACTGCCCGTACTCGGCGTGGTCCACGAGGCGCCGCCGGGCGTCGGCGAGGGACTCGTGCGGGGCCACGGTGATCACGAGGTACTCCCACTTCTCGCCCCGGGCGATCGAGTCCAGGGTCGAGGACATCAGCTGCTCACGCATACCGTCCATGGTGGCAGACCGCGGCGGACCTGGTGGCGGAGGGACCGCCGGGCTACGGTGGGGGCATGAGCTCTGACGCCCGCGTGGCCCTCGAGGCCCTCACCTCCGCCCTGAACGAGCACCTCGTCGCCGCGCAGAACCGTCGCGGGGAGGACGATCCGGCCGTGGAGGCCGCCTTCTTCGCCGTCGCCGACGCCTTCGACGCGTACGAGGAGGCCCTCTACGCCGAGACCGAGGAGGTCACCCCCCTCGAGCTGTTCGACGACGAGGACGACCTCGACGAGGAGGACTGACCCCTCTTCCCCGGGCCTCACGCCCGATCCCCGGCCCCGCGCCCGCCCGCCCAGGGCGGGCGCGGGGCCATGCCGTACAGTGACCCTCCGTGACTTGGATCGAAGCAATCATCCTCGGCCTCGTGCAGGGCCTGACGGAGTTCCTCCCCATCTCCTCCTCGGCTCACATCCGCATCGTCGGCGAGTTCCTGCCGTCCGCGGCCGACCCCGGGGCCGCCTTCACCGCCATCACGCAGCTCGGCACCGAGACCGCCGTGCTGATCTACTTCTGGAAGGACATCAGCCGGATCATCTCCCGCTGGTTCCAGGCCCTCGCCGGCAAGGTCCCGCACTCGGACCCGGACGTGCGGATGGGATGGCTCATCATCATCGGCTCGATCCCCATCGGCGTGCTGGGCCTGCTCCTGCAGGACTGGATCGACACCGAGTTCCGCTCCCTCTGGATCACGGCCACCATGCTGATCGTCTTCGGCGTGCTGCTGGCCCTCGCCGACCGGAAGGGGCGCCAGACCAAGCCCCTGGAGAAGCTGACCCTCAAGGACGGCATCGTGTACGGCTTCGCCCAGGCCCTCGCCCTGATCCCAGGCGTCTCCCGCTCCGGCGGCACCATCACCGCCGGCCTGGCCATGGGCTACACCCGCGAGGCCGCCGCCCGCTACGCGTTCCTGCTCGCTGTGCCCGCCGTGTTCGCATCGGGCCTCTACAAGGTCGCCAAGGTCGTCACCGAGCCCGGCCAGGCCGGTCCGTACGGCATGGGGGAGACCATCCTGGCCACCGCGATCGCGTTCGTCGTCGGCTACGCCGTGATCGCGTGGCTGATGAAGTTCATCACCACCAACTCCTACATGCCGTTCGTCTGGTACCGCATCGCCCTCGGCCTGGTGCTGTTCGTCCTGCTCGGCACCGGCCTGATCGCCGCCTGAACCCCACCGCGGACCCGCCCCCGCCGTCGTCGTCCCCCACGAGGAGCACCGTGAAGTCCTGGAGCACCCCCGCCCCACGCGCCCTGCCCGTCCAGCCCGACCGCCTGCGCGTCTTCGACACCGCCACGCAGGCCCTGCGCCACCCGGGCAACGACGCCCGGACGGCGTCGCTCTACGTCTGCGGCATCACCCCCTACGACGCGACGCACCTGGGCCACGCCACCACGTACGTCTCCTTCGACCTGCTGCAGCGCTACTGGCGCGCCGCGGGCCTGGAGGTGGCCTACACGCAGAACGTGACCGACGTCGACGACCCGCTGCTGGAGCGGGCCGAGGCGACGGGCGTGGACTGGCGCGAGCTGGCCCGCGAGCAGACCGACCTGTTCCGCTCGGACATGGAGGCCCTGAACGTCTTCGCCCCGGACCACTACGTCGGCGCCACCGAGGCGATCGACCTCGTCGTCCGCGCCGTGGAGGCCATGCTGGAGGGCGGCACCGCGTATCGCGTGCCGGGCACGGATGGCGAGCCCGACGGCGACGTCTACTTCGACTCCGCGGCCGCCCAGGCCCGCGGCGGCTGGACGCTCGGCTCCGTCAGCGCGATGGACCGGGCGCAGATGGAGGAGGTGTTCCCGGAGCGGGGCGGGGACCCCGGCCGCCCCGGCAAGCGAGACCCCCTCGACCCGCTGCTGTGGCGCGTGCATCGCGAGGGCGAGCCCGCCTGGGACGGCGGGGCGCTCGGCTCCGGTCGCCCGGGCTGGCACATCGAGTGCTCCGCGATCGCGCGCGAGCACCTGCCTGCGCCGTTCACCGTGCAGGGCGGCGGCTCGGACCTGCGCTTCCCGCACCACGAGTTCTCCGCCGCCCACGCCACCGCCGTGGACGGCCGTCCCCTGGCCCACACGTTCCTGCACTCGGGGATGGTGGCCCTGGACGGGCAGAAGATGTCCAAGTCCCTGGGCAACCTCGAGCTCGTCTCCCGCCTGCGCGCCCGGGGCGTGGAGCCGGTGGCCATCCGCGCGGCCATCCTGGACCGCCACTACCGCTCCGACTGGGAGTGGTCCGAGGACCTCCTCACGGCGGCCGAGGAGCGCGTGGCCCGCTGGCGGTCCGCCCTCGACGGCCCCCACGCCGATGCCGGCGCCGCCGTCCTGGCGGCCGCGCACACCGCCCTCTCCGAGGACCTCGACGCCCCCGCCGCCCTGCGCGTGCTCGACGCCTGGGCCGACGGCACCCTCGACGGGCTCTCCACCACGGCCGAGCCCCTGCCGGTGGCCGACGTCGTCGACGCCCTGCTCGGACTGCGCCTGCGCTGAGCCGACAGCGCCGGGCGACCGTCCCGGGGCCCGGGGCGGGAGAGACCCGCACCGAGGTCGGCGCGGCGGTCAGTCACGGCCGCGGCCCCGCAGGTAGCGCTCGAACTCGCGCGCGATGGCCTCGCCCGAGGCCTCGGGCAGCTCCTGCGCGTCCTGGCTCTCCTCGAGCCGGCGCACGTAGGACGCCACCTCCGGGTCCTCGCGGGCCAGCTCGTCCACGCCGCGCTGCCAGGCCTGGGCGTCGTCCCGCAACGCGTGGGTGAGCAGCTCCACGTGCAGCAGGTCCTCCACGGCCTCCACCAGGCCCAGCAGGGTCTTGGGCGAGGGCGCCTGCGCCACGTAGTGCGGTACCGCCCCCCACAGGGACAGAGACGCGGTGCCCCGCCGGGCCGCCTCGTCCGTCACGACCCCGACGATGCCCGTGGGCCCCTCGTAGGCGGGCAGGCCGGCGTCGACGGCGACGCGGACCGCCACGAGCGGCGACGTCGGCCGGGCCCGCAGCGGGCGGCTGTGGGGCACGTCCGCCAGCAGCGCCCCGAGGGTCAGGACGGCGTCCACGCCCTCCGCCTCGGCCCAGCGCAGCAGCTCCTCCACGTAGGCGCGCCAGCGCACGTTCGGCTCGACGCCGGAGGCGAGGAGGACCCGCAGGCCGTCGGCCGGGACCGCCTCGCCGTCCGGGACGGGGGCGCCGTGCGCGTCCAGCCGGGCCTCGTGGACGCGCAGGGCCGGCCACTCGAGCGTGCCGAGCCCGTCGGCGTCGCGGTGCACCACGGGACGGGTCACCTGGTAGTCGTAGTACTCCCCGTCGCAGACGACGCCGGCCGGGGCGGCCTCCCACTGGGCGCTCAGCTCGGCGAGGGCGCCGGTCGCGGCCTCCCCGGCGTCGTTCCACCCCTCGAACGCCAGCAGCAGGACGGCGGGCGGGCGGGAGCCGTCCTCCACCTCCGGGACGGTGGCGGTGAGGTGCGCGCGCAGGGCGCCGAGCCGGTCCTCCGGGGAGGGGGCGCCGTCCAGGGATCCGGGGTCCGTCTGTTCGTCCATGGGCCCACCCTAGGCACGCCGCGGCGCCCGTGGTCACCTCCCGCCTTCCGGGGCCTCGATAGGATGCCAGCATGCCCCGCACCCCCGCCGCGCCCGCGCCCGTCCTGCCCGCCGCCCTGCTGTGGGACATGGACGGGACCCTCGTGGACACCGAGCCGCTGTGGAACGCGGTCCAGCGGCGCCTCGTGGAGGAGCACGGCGGGACGTGGTCCGACGGGCTCGCGGCCTCCCTGGTGGGGCGCCCCCTCGACGAGGGCGCGCGCTCGCTCCGGGCCGCCGGCCTGCGCATGGAGGTGCCGGAGATCATCGAGGTCACCATGGCGGAGGTCGCCCGCGGTGTGGAGGCCGCCACCCCGTGGCGCCCGGGGGCCCTCGAGCTGCTCACCGCGCAGGCCGAGGCCGGCGTCCCCGGCGCGCTGGTGACCATGTCCCACGCGCCGCTGGCCCGCGTCCTGGCGGAGCGGGCCCCCGCCGGTGCCCTGCGGGTGGTCGTGACGGGCGACCGCGTGAGCCGCGGCAAGCCGGACCCGGAGGCCTACCTCCTGGCGCTGGAGGAGCTGTCCGCGCACGTCCCTGGGCTGCGCGCGGAGGACTGCGTGGCCGTGGAGGACTCCCCGGTCGGCGTGGCGGCCGCCGTCGCCGCCGGCCTCCCCACCGTGGGCGTGCCCAGCGTGCTGCCCCTGCCCGAGGGGGCGGCCACCGTCCAGTGGGGCACCCTCGCCGGTCGCGGCCTGGCCGACCTCGCCGCGGTGCGGCCCGGCGCCGCCGGATGAGCGGCCCGCGCGCCCTGACCCTCGGCCGGATCGCCGGCGCCCCCGTCCGGCTCTCGCCCGCGTGGGTCGCCGTGGCCGGTGCGGTCGTCCTGCTGTTCGGTCCGCAGGTCGCCCGCGCCCTCCCGGGCCTCGGAGGGGCGGCCTGGCTGGTGGCCCTGGGCTATGCCGCGCTGCTCGCCCTGTCGGTCCTGGCCCACGAGGCCGCCCACGCGGTGGCCGGGCGGGCCTTCGGCCAGCGCCCGCAGGAGATCGTGCTGACCCTCTGGGGCGGGCACACGCAGTTCGCGGCTCCGCAGGCGACGCCCGTGGGCACCGTGGTGACCGCGCTGGCCGGCCCCGCGGCCAACGTCGTCCTCGCCGGGCTCGCCTGGGCCCTGGGCGCCGCAGCCGACGTGCGGGGCGTTCCCGGTCTGCTCGTCGACGCCACCGTCTGGGCCAACCTGCTACTGGCCGGCTTCAACGCCCTGCCCGGTGCGCCGCTGGACGGCGGCCGCATGGTGGAGTCCGCCGTGTGGGCGGCCACGGGCTCCCGGGACCGGGGCGTGGCCGCCGCCGGCTGGGCTGGTCGGCTGATCGCCGCGGCACTCGTCATCGGCTGGGTGGCCGTGCCGCTGGTGCGCGGGGAGCGCCCCGGCCTGGTCGTGTCCCTGCTGCTCGTCTGGGTGGCCGTGACCCTGTGGCGCGGCGCCTCCGAGTCGGTCGAGCGCGGCCGCTGGGGCCGCCGCCTGGCCGGGGTGCGGCTGGCGGACCTCGCGATCCCCGCCCTCGCCGTCCCCGTGGACGCCGACGCCGCCGCGGTGCTGGCGGGCGTCCCCGCGGGCCTCGCCGTCGTGGCCGTGGACGAGGCCGGCCGCCCCGTCGGCGTGCTGGACCGCGCCGCCCTCGACGGGGCCGCCGCCAGCGCCCGCGTCCCCGTGGCCGCCGCCTGCCGGGCCGTGGCGCCGCACGCCGTGTTGGCCGCGGACTCCCTGCCCCCGTCCGGGGGCGCCCTCGTGGCCTCCCTGGCCACGGCCGCCGAGTCCGCGGCGGACCCCCGCCCGGGGGTCCCCGGGCTCGACGCGACCCCCGTGTGGGTGCTCACGGACGGCCACGGCGCCGTCCGCTCGGTGCTGCCCCGCGAGAGAATCCTGACCGCGCTCGCCACCGCGAGCCGCCCCGACCCCGAGGAGCCCCGTCCATGAGCGACGCCACCGC
>NZ_JAKRNH010000057.1:0-15571 GCF_022346985.1 Micrococcus sp. ACRRV | reverse complement strand
CGAGGGGACCGTCGGGGCGGGGCGCGGAGAGGGAGACCATGCCCCCAGTCTGCCCATCCGGTGACGTCCCCGCGGCATGGCCGGGGCGAATTACATCCGTGTAATGTTGACCGCGGCAGTCGGACGAGCGGAACGGGAGAGGCCGTCATGCAGAACACGCAGCGAGTCGAGGACGTCGCACGGGCGGAGCGCGCCCCCGCCGCCTCGCGCTCCCGTGGCGTGCCCAGCGACTGGTTCCTGGACCCCGCCGACCCCACCGCCGGCGGCCGCGCCACGGCCGGTCTGGCCGCCGAGTCCCCCGAGGACCAGGCCACCGCGTTCCTCGCCGCCCACGACCTCGACGACGCGGGCACCCCCGCCGCGACCGTCACCGCCCTGGTGCCGCGCCCGGCCGAGGCCCCCGCTGTGGACGACGCCCTCGTCCCGGACGCGTGGCAGCCGGTGCCCGGCGTCGTCATGGAGCCCGCGGAGGGCGAGCTCGCCTGGCAGGCCGACGCGCTCTGCGCCCAGACCGACCCGGAGGCGTTCTTTCCCGAGAAGGGCGGCTCCACCCGCGACGCCAAGCGCGTCTGCGCGGCCTGCACCGTGCGCGCGGAGTGCCTGGACTACGCCATGGCCAACGACGAGCGCTTCGGCATCTGGGGCGGCCTGTCCGAGCGGGAGCGCCGCCGCCTGCGCCGCGAGCGCGGCTGACCGCTCCCTGACGCCCCTGCCGGAGGACGGACCTCTCAGGCCCGGCCCCATGAGGGGTCCAGCACCTGCGGATCCACCCCGAGCGCCGCGGCGCACCGGCTGAGGGCGACGGCGTAGACCGCCTCCTCGAGGTCGGCGGGGTCCGCGGACTCGGTGAGGGGACGCTCGAACAGGGTGATCACGACGCCGTCGGGGCCGTCGCGCTCGGCCCGCCCGAACAGCCCCTCCTCGTCGGCGACGGCCCGCGCCCGCTGCAGGGCGAGGCGCTCGTCGAGGCGGTCCGGGATGCGCTCCAGGTGCGCGGCGACCCGCCGCAAGCCGGGAGCCTGCAGCCCGGCGAGCCGGTCCACGGCCTTCTCCACGGCGTCCATCAGGGCGTCCGCGCGGCCGCGCCCGGCGCGCGCGCCGAACGGCAGCGGGTGGCGCAGGCCGCGCCCCCGCCCGTCCCGGCGCAGGCCCGGCCGGGGCCCGCGCCCGTCCCGGCGCGCCGGCGGCAGAGGGGGGAGCGGGGCGAGGGGGTCGGCGGGCATGCGGGCCATGCTAGGTCGGGCCGAGTAGGGTTGTCTGCCGTGGGAGCCATGCGACGCTGCAGCAAGACCGGATGCCAGGAGCCCGCCGAGGCGACCCTGACGTACAACTACGCCGGGTCCCAGGTGGTCATCGGGCCCCTCGCCCAGCGCGCCGAGCCCCACGCCTACGACCTCTGCGCCGCCCACGCGGCCCGCACCACGGCCCCCCGCGGCTGGGAGGTGCTGCGCCTGGCCCCGGCGGCGCCCGCCGCGCCGGGCGTTGCCGCGCCGACGCACCCCGCCCTCCGCCTCGTGACGGACCCCGTCGAGGGCACCGCCGGGTGACGCCCGCGGTCGACCCGGCCGCTTCGGCGTCGGGCGCCTCGGTAGGCTGGGGCGCATGACCGAGACCTCCTCCGCACGTCCCACCCCCGACGTCGACCCCGCCTTCGCCAACCGCTCCACCGTGCCCGGCGCGACCTTCGACTTCGCCGTCCGCGACCTCTCCCTGGCCGAGGCCGGCCGCCACCAGATCCGCCTGGCCGAGCACGAGATGCCGGGCCTGATGTCCCTGCGCGAGGAGTACGGCGAGTCGCAGCCGCTCAAGGGCGCGCGCATCGCCGGCTCGCTCCACATGACCGTGCAGACCGCCGTGCTCATCGAGACCCTCACCGCCCTGGGCGCCGAGGTCCGCTGGGCCTCGTGCAACATCTTCTCCACGCAGGACGAGGCGGCGGCCGCCGTCGTCGTGGGCGCCGGCACCCCGGAGGAGCCCGCGGGCGTGCCCGTGTTCGCGTGGAAGAACGAGACCCTCGAGGACTACTGGTGGACCGCCTCGCAGATCCTCACGTGGCCCGGCGCCGCGGAGGACCCGGACCGCGGCCCCAACATGATCCTGGACGACGGCGGCGACGCCACGCTGCTGGTGCACAAGGGCGTGGAGTTTGAGGCCGCCGGCGCGGTCCCCTCCGCCACCGAGGACGACCCGGAGGAGTACCGGATCATCCTCGACACTCTGCGCCGCTCCCTCGCCGAGGACCCGCAGCGCTGGACTCGCACCGCCTCCACGCTGCGCGGCGTCTCCGAGGAGACCACCACAGGCGTGCTCCGCCTCTACCAGCTGGCGCAGGAGGGCACGCTCCTCTTCCCGGCGATCAACGTGAACGACTCGGTGACCAAGTCCAAGTTCGACAACAAGTACGGCATCCGCCACTCCCTGCCGGACGGCATCATGCGCGCCACCGACGTGCTGATCGGCGGCAAGGTCGCCGTCGTCTGCGGCTACGGCGACGTGGGCAAGGGCGCCGCGGAGGCGCTGCGCGGCCAGGGCGCCCGCGTGATCGTCACGGAGATCGACCCGATCTGCGCGCTCCAGGCCGCGATGGACGGCTACCAGGTGGCCCGCCTGGAGGACGTGGTGGAGCAGGGCGACCTGTTCGTCACCACCACCGGCGGCAAGGACATCATCATGGCGGAGGACATGCTCCGCATGAAGGACAAGGCCATCGTGGGCAACGTCGGCCACTTCGACAACGAGATCGACATGGCCGGCCTCGGCCGCGTCGACGGTGTCGTCAAGACCGAGATCAAGCCGCAGGTCCACGAGTGGACCTTCGACGCCGGCACGGAGGACGAGCGCTCCATCATCGTGCTCTCCGAGGGCCGCCTGCTGAACCTCGGCAACGCCACCGGCCACCCGTCCTTCGTGATGTCCGCGTCCTTCACCAACCAGGTGATGGCGCAGATCGAGCTCTACGGCGGCTCCACGGGCCAGGGCGCGCTCACCGGCGAGCACTACGAGAAGCAGGTCTACACCCTGCCGAAGGTGCTGGACGAGAAGGTCGCGCGCCTGCACCTGGACGCCCTCGGCGTCGGGCTGACCGAGCTGACCAAGGCCCAGGCCGAGTACCTCGGCGTGGACGTGGCCGGCCCCTACAAGGCGGACCACTACCGCTACTGAGTCGCCGCGCCCCCCGGGGCGCACGGCAGGAGAGGACATCATGGCTTCCCACACCCCCGGGCGCTCCGACGGCGCCGGCTCCGGGTCCTCGGACTTCGAGTCCGGCCTGGACTACGGCGCGTTCGTCGAGGACGACGACGCCCAGCCCACCCAGGCGCTGCCCCGCACCACGGAGGAGCACGGGGCCCAGCGCACCCTGGCCTTCGACCGGGACGAGCTCGCGGCCGCCGCCGCCGGGGCCGGCACCGGGGCAGCCCGCTCCGGGGCCGGCTCCCGCGCGGCGGGCGCCGCCCACGGCGTCGCCGGGGAGGACATCACGGCCTCCCGCCCGGCGCCCGCTCCGGCGCCGTCGCCCGCGTCCCCCTGGGGCGCGGACCGGTACCCCTCGGACGCCACCGTCCCGGCCTCCGCCCCGGTGGCCCCGGCGGCCGCCGACACCCGCACCCCGGAGGAGCGGGCCCGGCTGCCCAAGGCCGGCCCGCGGCTGGCCCAGGTGCTGCTGGCGGTGCTCGCGCCGCTGGTGCTCCTGCTGGGGGCGGTGCGCCTGGTGGCCACCCCGCTGTTCCTCTGGCTGGAGTACCACCGGCCCGGGTTCCCGGCGGACCCCTACGGGTTCAGCACCGCGGACCGCATGACCTACGGGTCGGCGGGCCTGGACTACCTGCACAACCTGGCGGGGCCCCGGTACCTCTCCGAGCTGACCTTCCAGGGGAAGCCGCTGCTCTCCGAGGCGGCGGTCTCCCACATGACCGACGTCAAGACGGTCATGTGGATCGCCACCGCCGTCCTGGTGGTGCTGGGCCTGGCCTGCCTGCTGCTGGCGCTCTACCTGCGCCGCACGAGCCCCGGAGGGGTGCGTCGCGCGCTGTTCGCCGGCGCCCTCGGGCTGCTGGTCGTCATCGTGGTGCTGGCCGCCATGGCCGCCACCGGCTGGCAGGGCTTCTTCGCGGGGTTCCACTCGCTGTTCTTCGCCGAGGGCACGTGGACGTTCTCCGTCTCCGACCCGCTGATCCGCCTGTACCCCGCCCAGTTCTGGGTGGACGCCGCCGTCGCGGTGGCCGTGCTGGCGCTGATCGGGATCGTCGCCGCCCTCGTGGCGGGCGCCCCCACCCGGCGTCGCCGGGAGATGTCCCAGGACCGCCGCGCCCAGCTGGAGGCCACCCGCCTGCGCTGGGCCCGCGAGGACGCCCACGGCGTGCGCTGAGCACGCCCCCGACGCACGAGGGCCCCGCCGGATCCGTCCGGCGGGGCCCTCGTGCATCCCGGGGCCGATGGGGGTCAGCCCTCCAGGGACGGGTAGTCCGTGTAGCCGTGGGCGCCGCCCACGTAGAAGGTGGACGGGTCCGGGGCGTTCATCTTACGGTCCTCACGCCAGCGGCGCACCAGGTCCGGGTTGGCGATCAGCGCCCGCCCCACCACGGCGGCGTCCGCCAGGCCCCCCTCCACGATCCGCCGGGCCTCGGCGGCGCCCGTGACCTCGGAGAAGCCGCTGTTGAGCAGCACGGGCCCCCCGAACCGGGCGCGCAGGGCGGCGACGAGGTCCCCGGCCACGTCCCGGTGCAGGAGGGACAGGTAGGCCAGGTCGAGGTCGGCGACGCCGTCCAGGATCGCCCCGTAGGTGGCGAGCACGTCCGCTCGGTCCTGCTCCAGGACCCCCTGGACGTCGTGCTCGGGGGAGAGGCGCAGGGCGGTGCGCTCGGCGCCGATCTCCGCGGCAACGGCGCGCACCACCTCGACGGTGAGGCGCGCCCGGTTCTCGGGGGAGCCGCCGTAGGCGTCGGTGCGGTGGTTGCTGGAGGCGGCCGTGAACTCGTGGAGCAGGTAGCCGTTGGCCCCGTGGACCTCCACGCCGTCCGCGCCGGCGTCCACCGCGCGGCGGGCGGCGGAGGCGAACGCCGCCGCGATCCCCGGCAGCTCCTCCGTCTCGAGGGCGCGGGGGACGGGCCCGTCCGTCTTGCCGGAGAAGCCGCGGACCGGCACGCCGGGGGCGATCGCGCTGGGGGCCACAGGCTCGGCGCCGCGCAGCAGGTCCGGGTGGCACATGCGGCCGCCGTGCATGACCTGCACGAAGATCCGGCCCCCGGCCTCGTGCACGGCGTCGGCGACGCGGGCCCAGCCGGCCTGCTGGGCCTCGTCCTCCAGGCCGGGCTGGCCGGGGAAGGCGCGGCTGTCCACCGTCGGGAAGACGCCCTCGGAGACGATCAGCCCCGCGGAGGCGCGCTGGCGGTAGTACTCCACGTGGAGGTCGCCGGGGACGCCGTCCTCGCCCGCGCGCTGGCGCGTCAGCGGGGCCATGGTCACGCGGTTGGGCAGGGTGAGCCCGCCCAGGGGCAGGGGGTCGAACAGGTCGGGCACGGCGGCTCCTCTTCTCCTCGGGTGCGTCGGATCCGCAGACGCAACCGGGGCGGGCCACCGGGTATTCCCGGCCGTCGTGCTCAGCGGCCCCGGTAGAGCTGCTCGATCTCGTCGGCGTAGTCGGCCAGCACCTGGGCGCGCTTCAGCTTCTGCGACTGGGTGACGTGCCCGGAGTCCTCGGTGAGCTCGTGGTCCAGCACGCGGATGCGGCGGATGGACTCCGCACGGGAGACGGTGGCGTTCGCCTGGTCCACGGCCTCCTGGAGCGCGGCCAGGACGCCCTCGTCCTCCACCGCCTCCTCGAGGGTGAGGGTGCGCTCGCGGTCCAGGGACCAGCGCTTCAGCTCGTCCGGGTCCAGGACGATCAGGGCGCCCACGTACGGGCGGTCGTCCCCGACGACGACGACGTGCTGCACCAGCCGGTGCTGGCGGATGATCTCCTCCAGCGGGGTGGGGTACACGTTCTTGCCGCCGGCGGTCACGATGACCTCCTTCTTGCGGCCCGTGATGCGCAGGAAGCCGTCCTCGTCCAGGGTGCCGAGGTCGCCGGTGCGGAAGAAATCGCCGTCCATCGACTCTGCGGTGGCCTCCGGCTGCCGCAGGTAGCCGGCGAAGACGATCGGCCCCTTCACGAGGACCTCGCCGTCGTCGGCGATGCGGATGGTCGCACCGGCCACGGGCAGGCCCACGGTGCCGACCTTGTACGCGGCCGGGATGTTCACGGTGGCCGGGGCGGTGGTCTCGGTCAGCCCGTAGCCCTCGACGATCGGAATGCCCATGCCGCGGAAGAGGTGCACCAACTCGGGGGAGAGCGCGGACGCGCCGGAGACGCAGGAGAGCACCTCCCCGCCGAAGGCCTTGCGGACGTTCCCGTACACGAGCGTGTCGAACACGGCGTGGCGGGCACGCAGGGCACGGGAGGGGCCGGGGCCGCCCTCGTGCGCCTGCGCCTCGAGGGCCTCGGAGTACTCGATGGCGGTCCGCTTGGCGGCGTGGTAGACGGGGCCCCTGCCGCCGTCCTCGGCCTTCGCGGCGATCCCGGCCTCCAGCTTCTCGAAGACGCGGGGGACGGCGAGCAGCCAGGTCGGGTGGAAGGAGGCCATGTCCTCCTGCAGGGTCTTCGTGGAGCCGGAGTGGGCCATCTGGATGCGCGCGTACAGGCAGATCACCTGCACGGCGTGGGCCAGCACGTGCGCGAGCGGCAGGAACAGGAGCGTGCGGGAGTTCGTGCCGGGATGGTAGTCCACCACGCCGGCGGCGAAGTTCAGCACGTTGATGGACGCCGCCGCGAAGTTGCGGTGGGTGATGATCGCGCCCTTGGGCCGGCCCGTGGTGCCGGACGTGTAGACCACGGAGGCGGCGTCGTCGAGCGTGGCGGTGGTCCGGGCGGCCTCCAGCTGCTCGTCGGTGACGGCGGCGCCGTCCCGGGCGAGGACGCGCAGGGCGGCCTCGCTCATGGGGAAGACCGTGACGTCGATGCCCGCCTGGCGGGCGGCCTCACGGGTGGTCTCGGCCAGCTCGTCGCCGCCCACGGCGGCCGCGTGCGTCTGGGAGTCGCCCAGGATGTGCGCCACCTGCGCGGCGGAGGACGTCTCGTAGATCGGCACGGAGACGGCGCCGGCGAACCACACGGCTTGGTCCAGGACCGCCCACTCGTAGCAGGTGGGCGCGAACAGGGCCACGCGCTGGCCGGGCTGCAGGCCGTGGGCGATCAGCCCCTTGGCGACGTCGCGCACCTGCCCCAGGAACGCGTCGAAGCGCACGTCCAGCCAAGCGCCGGCGCCGTTGCGCACCGCGTACACGCTGGCCCGAGGGTCCTCCGCGCAGGAGGACAGGATCAGGTCCGTGATGTTCGTGTCCGCGGCGGGGAGGCCGTAGAGGTCGGTCGAGGACTCGGAGATGGGGCTGGCGTGCTGCACGGGACGAGCCTAGTCACAGTTCGCGCCGCGGGTCGCCCCGTCGCTCAGATCCAGGTGGAGAACCACATGCGCCAGGACCACTGCGGGTAGGGGATCCGCTCACCGATCCACACGGGCAGGAAGAACAGGGAGACGCCGACGGCGACCAGCAGGTAGGCGGCCACGAGCACCGCCCCCCAGCGTGGCCCGGGCCGGTGCCCGCGGCGCAGCAGCAGCGACAGGGCGAGCACGATCATGAGGATCAGGAAGGGCTCGTAGGCCACCGTGTAGAAGAAGAACATGGTGCGCTCGGGCCAGCGGAACCACACGACCTGCCCGGCCACGTAGGCGCCCAGCAGTGCGCCGGCGCGCCAGTCCCGGTGGCGGACCAGCACGGCCAGGCACACGAGGACGGCGATCAGGCCCGTCCACCAGATGAAGGGGTTGGCGATGTCCGTGATGGCGGAGGAGCAGGCGTCCGCCGCCGTGCTCGGGCAGCCGTTCTCCCCGGGCTTGCCGCCCTCGTAGAAGTAGCTCACCGGCCGGCCCATGAAGGGCCACGTCCAGGGGCTGGACCCGTAGTCGTGGGGGCTGGTGAGGCCCTCGTGGAAGGTGAACGCCTCCAGCTGGTAGTGGATCAGCGAGCGCAGCGGGCCGGGCAGCAGCGCGGACAGCGGGCCCTCCGGCGGGTTGTCCTGCGCCCAGCGGCGGTAGTAGCCGCCCTCGCTCGCGAACCAGCCGGTCCAGGAGGCCAGCCACACGGCCAGCCCCGCGCCCACCACCGCCGCGAACGCCGGCAGCCCGTCACGCATGACGCCGGCCCGGAGCCAGTGCCGGATCCCCGCCGTCCGGCGGGCCTCCATGTCCCACAGCACCGTGAGGATCCCGAACACCGCCATGAAGGCCAGCCCGGAGAGCTTCACGGCGCAGCCCGCCCCGAGCAGGGCGCCGGCCAGGATGCGCCAGGGGCGCCAGCCCAGCCGGGGCCCAAAGGCGAGGGGGTCGCCGCGGCGGGTGCCGGCGTCGTGGGCGGCCACCTGCTCCGCCAGGCGGGAGGCCAGCAGACGGCGGCCGTGGTCCCGGTCCGCGAGCAGGGCCGCGAACGCGGCGATCATGAAGAAGCTGAGGAAGATGTCCAGCAGCCCGATCCGGGACATCACGATGTGATGGCCCTCCACCGCCAGCAGCAGCCCGGCCAGGGCGCCCAGGGACACGGAGCGGAACAGGCGCTGCGCCACCAGCGTCACCAGCAGCACCGAGAGGGTGCCCGCCACGGCGGCGCTGAACCGCCAGCCCACCCCGTTGTCCGGGCCGAACGCCAGCATGCCCAGCGCGATCAGCCACTTCCCCAGCGGCGGGTGCACCACGTAGGCGGGCTCGTCCAGCGGCTGCGCCGTCCCCTGCGCGAACGCGGCGTCCACGTCCGGCGCCCAGCGGCGCTCGTAGCCGGAGAGGATCAGCGAGTAGGCGTCCTTGGGGTAGTACGTCTCGTCGAAGATCAGCTTGTCCGGGAACGCCAGGTTCGTGAACCGGATGACGCCGGCCAGCACCGTGACCGCCAGCGGCACGATCCAGTGCCAGCGGGTGAGCGCCGCGGCCTGCACGCCGAGCCGGGCGCGCAGGGCGGCCGCGCCGAAGGGGTGTGCGGCGGCGTCGTCGGCGGGCGCGGAGAGGGCGTGCGCGGGACGGCTGGTCATGATGCGAGGGGCAGACGACGGCGCAGGCCGGCGGGAAGGAGGTCGACGGCGGCCGTCACCTTCTCCTTGTGCGGACGCAGGCGATACTTGACCGCCCCCACCATGTCGACGGCGAGCTCGCGGCGTCGACGTGTGGCCCCGGTTAGAGGGCTGCGGGTCCGAACGTGGTACTTGTCCAGCAGGTCTTCCGGCACGAGCTCCTGACCGATGCCGAACCGGTCGGCGAACCGGGCTACGCCGAGCTCCTTGTCCGGATATCCGGTGAAGTGCATCACGAACGCATCTGAAAGGCTGTTCTCGTAGTAGTGGCCGCGCGAGTTGAGTTCGCGATGCCCGACGATCCTCACCCGTGTCCCGTGGCCGCCTGTCTGGATGGCCCACCACATCTGGTCTTGGTCACCGTTCGTGAACAGGCCGTCCCGCTCGTCGTCCCACCAGGCGCGCACCTTGGCCAGGTCGGCGGCGGCCGTGGCCTCCACCAGGGCACGACCGACTTCCGAGTTGCGGATGATCATGACCCCGGTGTTGACGCGGGACCAGAAGCCGTTGGGCTCAAGCGGCCCCTCCGCGATCACCAGGTCCTGGCCATCCTGCTCCGCCGCCGTCACCAGCTCGGTGATGTTGGTCGCGTCGAAGTCCGTGAAGAACGCGTCGTCGTCCATCCAGACCAGCCACTCGTAGTGCGGGAGCAGGCGGCGGATTATCGAAACCTTGTAGTCGAACTTGGTGACGATGTGCGGGTCGATCCCCGTCTCCACGCGGTAGTCGAGACCGTGCTCGCGCGCGTAGATCGCGTGGTTGATGTATGAGCGGAGGCGGATCTCATCGCCGCCGGAGACGATTCCGATGATGGGTGTCTCGGACATGGTGGTGCCTTCCGACGGGGGAGGAATGTTCGGACCGATACCGGTGGTGCTGGAGCCCCTACGATCTTGGCACATGGGCACGGACATGCGAGATGAGGACACTGGGGCCGGAGGGCGCATCGTCCTCGCCGCCACGCCCCTGGGGAACCTGGGGGACGCCACCGGGCGGCTGCGGGAGCTGCTGGCCACCGCGGACGTGATCGCCGCGGAGGACACGCGGAACACCCGCCGGCTGTGCCAGGGCCTCGGGATCACGCCGGCCGGCCGCCTCATGGCCCACCACGAGCACAACGAAGCCGCCTCCGCCGCCGGCCTGCTCGAGCGCGTCCGCGCGGGGGAGACCGTGGTGATGGTCTCCGACGCAGGCATGCCCACGGTCTCCGACCCCGGCTTCCGCCTCGTGGAGGCCGCCGTCGCCGCCGGGCTGCCCGTCACCTGCGCCCCCGGCGCGTCCGCCGTGACGACGGCGCTGGCGCTGTCCGGGCTGCCCTCGGACCGCTTCGCGTTCGACGGCTTCCTGCCCCGCAAGGACGGTGAGCGCCGCCGCCGCCTCGAGGAGATCCGCACGGACCCCCGCACGGTGGTCTACTTCGAGTCCCCGCAGCGGACCGCGTCCGCGCTCGCGGTCATCGCCGAGGTGCTCGGCGGGGCCCGGCCCGTCTGCGTCGCCCGCGAGCTGACCAAGCTGCACGAGGAGGTCGTGCGCGGCACGGCCGACGAGCTCGTGGCCTGGGCGGTCGAGCGCGAGGCGGGGGAGGGGATCCGCGGAGAGGTCGCGATCGTCGTCGGCCCGGCCGCGCCCGACGCCGGCGCGGGGGCGGACGAGGCGGACGTCCTCGCCGAGGTCGCCGCGTTGACCGACTCCGGCACCCGCCTGAAGGAGGCCGTGGCCGCCGTCGCCGCCGCCCACGGGCTGCGCAGTCGTGAGCTCTACCAGGCCGTGCTCGACGCGCGGCGGGGGTGAACCCGCCCCGGTGTCCGGTCCGTGGACGGTGACGTCGCGCACTCCTCGGGGGTGACGCGCGTCGCTAGGATTGGGCCAAGACCGGCGCGGCCGTGTGTCGGAATACGTCACGCTCACGTGCTGTTATGAGTGGCGTGAACGCCTCACCCGACGACCTGAAAGAGGTGCACCATGACCGTGACCGCTGAGCGTGAGAAGGCCCTCCTGGAGTCCGTGCCCACCGGGCTGCTGATCGACGGCGAGTGGCGTGACGCCTCCTCCGGCAAGACCTTCGACGTGAAGGACCCGGCGACCGGCAAGGTCATCGCGTCCCTCCAGGACGCCAACTCCGACGACGCCATGGCCGCGTTCGAGGCCGCCGTCGCCGCGCAGGCCGACTGGGCGCGCACCCCCGCCCAGGAGCGCGCGGACATCCTCCGCCGCGCCTACGACCTGATCAACGAGCGCGCCGAGGACTTCGCGCTGCTGATGACCCTCGAGATGGGCAAGCCCCTGGCCGAGGCCCGCGGCGAGGTCGTCTACGGCAACGGCTTCCTGCGCTGGTTCTCCGAGGAGGCCACCCGCCACTACGGCCGCACCATGATCATGCCGGACGGCAAGCTGCGCATGCAGGTGCACCACAAGCCGGTGGGCCCGTCCCTCCTGATCACCCCGTGGAACTTCCCGCTGGCCATGGCCACCCGCAAGGTCGGCCCCGCCGTCGCCGCCGGCTGCACCATGGTGCTCAAGGCCGCCAAGCTGACCCCGCTGACCACCCAGCTGTTCGCGCAGGTGATGCTGGAGGCCGGCCTGCCCAAGGGTGTGCTGAACGTGGTGTCCGGCTCCTCCGCCTCCGCGATCTCCGGCCCGATCCTCGAGGACCCGCGCCTGCGGAAGGTCTCCTTCACCGGCTCCACCCCGGTGGGCGTGCGCCTCATGCAGGACGCCGCCAAGAACGTGCTGCGCTCCTCCATGGAGCTCGGCGGCAACGCCCCGCTGATCGTGTTCGAGGACGCGGACATGGACAAGGCCGTGGACGGCGCCTTCGCCGCCAAGCTGCGCAACATGGGTGAGGCCTGCACCGCCGCCAACCGCTTCCTGGTCCACGAGTCCGTGGCCGAGGAGTTCACCCGGCGCTTCGTGGAGCGCCTGGAGGCCCTGAAGCCGCTGCGCGGCACCGACCCGGAGTCCACCCTGGGACCGATCGTGGACGAGGGCGCGCGCGACGACATCCACGCGCTCATCGAGGAGGCCGTCGCCGCCGGCGGCGAGATCCTCACCGGCGGCCACAAGATCGAGGGCGACGGCTACTTCTACGCCCCCACCGCCCTGAAGGTCGGCAAGGACAACCCGATCCTCAAGAAGGAGATCTTCGGCCCCGTGGCCCCGATCGTCACCTTCTCCACGGAGGAGGAGGCCATCCAGATGGCCAACGACACGGAGTACGGCCTCGCCTCCTACGTGTTCACCGAGGACAACGCCCGCATGCACCGCGTGACCGAGCAGATCGACTTCGGCATCGTGGGCTACAACGTGGGCGTCGTCTCCAACCCGGCCGCGCCGTTCGGCGGCGTGAAGCAGTCCGGCCTCGGCCGCGAGGGCGGCGCCGAGGGCATCGCCGAGTACTCGACCGTGCAGTACATCGGCATCGAGGACCCGTTCGCGGGCCGCTGACCAGGCCGGCCGGCGCCCCTCACCCGCACCCGGGTGAGGGGCGCCGTCGTGTCCGGGGCCTAGGCTCGAGGCATGGCCACCACGACGTCCGCCCAGTCCGCCTCCACCCGGGCCGCCTCCACCGAGCCCGGAGTGCCCGCCGCCTACCGGCCGCCCGCCACGCCCGCCGACCTGGGCGACGGCCCTGCCCGCGACACCCGCGAGGAGAAGTCCGGCCGGAAGCGTCGGCTGGAGTACCCGCCGGCGCCCGAGCCGCT
Organism: Micrococcus sp. ACRRV; assembly: GCF_022346985.1. NCBI lineage: Bacteria > Bacillati > Actinomycetota > Actinomycetes > Micrococcales > Micrococcaceae > Micrococcus > Micrococcus sp. ACRRV. The sequence continues at coordinate 2,719 of NZ_JAKRNH010000057.1, read as the reverse complement.
CCCCGTGCCCGTGGTGGACAACCACACGCACCTGGACTTCCGAGACGGGCTGGTGAGGGTGGACGTGCACCAGGCGATGGACGCCGCGGAGGCGGTGGGCGTCGTCGGGGCGGTCCAGGTGGCCTGCGACGTCGAGTCGGCCCGGTTCACCGTGGAGGCGATCGAGGCCGAGTCGCGCCTGCTGGGCGCCGTGGCCCTGCACCCCAACGACGCCGCGCGGTTGACCGCACGCGGGGAGTTCGAGGAGGCGTTCGCGGTGATCGCCGAGCTGGCGGAGCACCCGCGCGTGCGGGCCGTGGGGGAGACCGGCCTGGACTTCTTCCGCACCACGGACGAGGCCGGCCACGCGGCGCAGGAGGAGTCCTTCCGCCGGCACATCCGGCTCGCCCGGGAGCTGGGCAAGGCACTGCAGATCCACGACCGGGACGCCCACGACGACGTCGTCCGCGTGCTCCTCGAGGAGGAGGCCGACGGGGGCCTGCCGCCCCACGTCGTCTTCCACTGCTTCTCCGGGGGGCCCGACCTGGCCCGGACGTGCGCCGAGCGCGGCTGGCACGCCTCCTTCGCCGGCCCCGTGACGTTCAAGGCCAACGACGACCTGCGCGACGCCCTGCGCCTGCTGCCCCGGGAGCTGGTCATGGTGGAGACCGATGCGCCCTTCCTCACCCCGCACCCCCACCGGGGCCGGCCCAACGCGCCGTACCTGATCCCTGTGACCCTCCGGGGGATGGCCGAGGCCCGGGGCGAGGAGGTGGCGGAGCTGGCTGCGGCGGTGGCGGAGAACACCGCGCGCGTCTACGGGGAGTTCTGAGGAGCACTGGCTGCGGCCAGTAGAGTGACGGACTGTGGTGACCCGCCTCCTCAAGTCCCGGCTCCCCGAGGGAACGCAGTACCTCGTCGACCGGCCCATGCGCATCCGGCTGGGCTTCGTGGTGCTCGGCTCCATCCTCGTGGCCCTCCTGGAGATGGCGGCGCTGGCGTCGATCCTCCCGCTGGTCAACCTCCTCACCACCGGGTCGCCCGGAGCTCCCGTCATCACGGAGCTCCTGGCCTCGGTCGGCGCGGTCTCCGTGGCCGAGCAGACGGTGGCCTTCGCGGGGGTCATCGTGGTCGCGTACCTGCTGAAGGCCGTGCTGGTGCTGTCCTTCCGCTGGTGGACCATGGGGTTCACCAACAAGAACCTCATCCAGACGTCGGCGAAGCTGCTGCGCTACTACCTGCGAGCGGACTACGGCCTCCACCTCACCCGCACCGTCGGCACCCTGGTGAACAACGTGACCGGCACCTCGTCCATGGCCTACACCGGCGTGGTGAACGCGTCCGTCACCCTCCTCACCGAAGCGGTCACCCTCCTCGCGGTGGGGATCGTGGTCGGGGTGACCATGCCGCTCACCGCGCTCGGCATGGGCGCCTACTTCCTGGTCGTCACGCTGATCATCCGGCACGTCATCCGCAAGCCGGCCTCGCAGCTCGGGTGGACGCTGGTGGTCACCGGAGAGCGCGCGAACACCGCCGCCCTGCAGGGCCTGGAGAACTACAAGGACGTGAAGGTCCGGGGCAACGACTCGGCCTTCATGGACGAGTACGTCGACGCACGGCGGGAGAACGCCGAGGCGATCCGCCTCAAGATGATCCTCACGATGATGCCTCGGTACGTGCTCGAGGTCGCCTTCGTCGCGGCCATCGCCGGCCTGGTGGCGGTGGCCTTCGCCTCCGGCCGGGGCGACCAGGCCTTCGGGTCGCTCGCCCTCCTCGCCATGGCCGGCTTCCGGCTCCTTCCCTCCATCGCCTCCGTGATGGCCACCAGCAATGAGATCCGAGCGTCCTGGCCGGCCTTCGAGCGGACGGTCGCGGAGCTGAAGGACGCCCAGCCGGTCCTCGACGCGGCCGATCGCCCCTACGATCGTCTGCCCTTCGAGCGCTCGCTCGAGGCGCGCAACGCGTCCTTCACCTACCCGGGCAAGGACGAGCCGGTGCTCAAGGGCATCGACCTGTCCATCCCCTTCGGCGCGTCCTATGCCTTCGTGGGCGGCAGCGGCGCGGGCAAGACCACCCTCGTGGACCTGCTCATCGGCTTCCATCACGCCCAGCAGGGCGGGGTGTACGTGGACGGGGTCGAGCTGCAGGCCGATCCCCGCGGCTGGTGGGACAACGTCGCGTTCGTCCCGCAGTCCGTGACCGTGGTGAACGGCTCCGTGCTGCACAACGTGGTGCTGGACATCGAGGCGGCCAGGACCGCAGACCGGACCGAGGTGGAGAGGGTCCTCCGCGACGCGCAGATGGGGGACTGGCTCGACGCGCTGCCGGACGGCCTGGACACCGTGGTGGGCGAGGGCGCCGTGGGCGTCTCCGGTGGCCAGCGGCAGCGGCTCGGCATCGCCCGCGCGCTGTACCGCCGGCCCCGCCTCCTGGTGCTGGACGAGGCGACGTCGGCGCTGGACAACGTCACCGAGCGGAAGGTCACGGACGTGATCGAGTCGCTCAAGGGGAGGATCACGGTCATCGTGGTGGCCCACCGGCTCTCCACCGTCAAGCACTGCGACCAGGTCGTCCTCATGGACGAGGGCCGGATCCTCGACCAGGGGACCTTCGCAGGCCTGCAGGAGACCAGCCCGGAATTCCAGGAGCTGGTCCGCCTGGGAGACCTCTCGTCCTGACCGCCCCTGACCGCGTCCAACCTCGCCGGTAGACTCGCCGGCATGGTCCCGCCCCCCGACGC
>NZ_JAKRNH010000056.1:0-15809 GCF_022346985.1 Micrococcus sp. ACRRV | reverse complement strand
GCGTGAGGGGCGGGGGAGCTCATGCGGGGCATGGTACGAGCGCCTCCGGTCGGGCAGGTGAACAGCCCCGGCGGGTGGCCGGGGTCTTCCGGGCGGTCGGTGCCCGCGCCCCCGTCACCGCGGGATGCGCGTGAGGTGGAAGTCCTGGTGGGAGCGCGAGGCCGTGGGGCCGCGCTGGCCCTGGTAGCGGTTGAGGTTGCCGCCCGAGCCGTAGGGCGACTCGGCGGGCGAGCTCATCCGGAAGAAGCACAGCTGGCCGATCTTCATGCCCGGCCACAGGGTGATGGGCAGCGTGGCCACGTTGGAGAGCTCGAGCGTGACGTGCCCGGTGAAGCCGGGGTCCACGAACCCGGCCGTGGAGTGGGTCAGCAGGCCCAGCCGGCCCAGGGAGGACTTGCCCTCGAGGCGCGCCGCGACGTCGTCCGGCAGGGTGATCTGCTCGTAGGTGGCGCCGAGCACGAACTCCCCCGGGTGCAGCACGAACGGCTGGTCCGGCTCCACCTCCACCAGGCGAGTCAGCTCCTCCTGGGGCTGCGCGGGGTCGATGTGCGCGTAGCGGTGGTTGTCGAAGAGCCGGAAGAAGCGGTCCAGGCGCACGTCCACGGAGGCGGGCTGGACCATGGAGAGCTCGAGCGGGTCCAGGCCGATGCGGCCGGAGGAGAGCTCGGCGCGGATGTCACGGTCGGAGAGCAGCACGGACGCCACGGTAGCGCAGGCGGGCGGACCGCCCCCGCGCGGGGACGCCGGCCGCGCGGCAGGGCCGGGCCCCGGGCCGCGTCTACGATGTGCCGCATGGACATGCACGAGACCCCGTTGCCCGGCATCGGCGTCCGCCGCGAACTGGACACCACCTCCGGCCGGCGCATCGGGGTGGTCACGCACCGCGACGGGCAGACCGACCTGATCCTCTCCGACCGGGACGACCCGGACGCGTGCGCCGCCTCCATCCCCCTCGCCGCCGACGAGGCCGCGGCCCTGGGCGCCCTCCTGGCCGGGCCGCGGCTGGTGGCCCAGCTCGAGGAGGAGCACGCCGACTTGCCCGGCGTCAGCACGCGGCAGCTGATCCTGCCCCACGAGTCGCCGTATGCGGGCGAGGAGCTCGGCTCCACGCGGATGCGCACGCGCACCGGGGTGTCGATCGTCGCCGTGGTGCGCGCCGGCGTCACCCACCCCTCCCCCGGCCCGGACTTCCTGCTCGAGGGCGGGGACCTGGTCATCGTGGTGGGCACGGGCGAGGGCGTGCGCCAGGCGGAGAAGCTGCTGACCGTGTGACAGCCGCCGCCGCGCCGGGGCCGCCCGGCCGGCGGCACGAGGAAGGGAGTCGGACATGCACGGCACGACGCTGGCGCTGGTCGAGCTCGGCGCCGTCCTCTTCCTGCTCGGGGTCCTCGGCCGCCTGGCCGCGCGGATCGGCATGTCCCCCGTGCCCCTGTACCTGCTCGGCGGCCTGCTGATCGGCGTCGGCGGCCTCCTGTTCTCCGGGGCGGACCCCTCGGGCACCCTGCGCAGCCCCGTGGCCGCCATCGGCGACTTCAGCTCCCTGGCCGCAGAGATCGGGGTTGTCCTCCTGCTGCTCACCCTGGGGCTGGAGTATTCGGCGCGTGAGCTCATGACGGGGCTGCGCGGCTCCTGGCGCTCCGGGCTGCTGGACGTGGCGCTGAACTTCACCCCCGGCGCCGCGGCGGGCTGGCTGCTCGGCTGGGGCCCGGTGGGTGCCGTCGTCCTCGGCGGGATCACGTACATCTCGTCGTCCGGGATCATCGCGAAGGTCCTCAACGACCTGGGCCGGGTGGGCAACCGGGAGACCCCCGTGATGCTCTCCGTGCTGGTGTTCGAGGACCTCGCCATGGCCGTCTACCTGCCGCTCATGACGGCGCTCGTGGCCGGCAGCGCGTTCGCCGCCGGCCTGCGGGCGGTCGGGATCGCCCTCGTGGTGGTGGCGGCGGTGCTGTTCACGGCCCTGCGGTTCGGTCCGCAGATCTCCCGGCTGGTGTACTCCCCCGAGCAGGAGACGTTCCTGCTCAAGGTCCTGGGGCTGGCGCTGCTGGTGGCCGGCGTGGCGGGCGCCCTGCAGGTGTCCGCGGGCGTCGGGGCGTTCCTGCTGGGCATCGCGATCTCGGGCGCGGCCGCCAAGCAGGCGCGCTCCGTGCTCGAGCCCCTGCGGGACATGTTCGCCGCCCTGTTCTTCGTCCTGTTCGGCATGAACGTCGACCCGCGCACCCTGCCGCCCGTGCTGCTCGGCGCCCTCGCGCTGGCCGTGGTGACCGCCGCGACCAAGGTGGCCACCGGGTACCTCGCCGCGCGGGCCGCGGGGATCGGCGTGGCCGGCCGGTGGCGCGCGGGGGCGACGCTGACCATCCGCGGGGAGTTCTCCATCGTCATCGCGGGCCTGGCGACGGCCTCCGGGACCCTGCCCGCCGAGGTGTCCGCGTTCGCCACCGCCTACGTGCTGATCCTGGCCGTGGCCGGGCCCCTGCTCACCCGCTCCGCCGACGGATTCGGCCGCCGCCGGGCCGCCGCGGCCCGCGTGCGGGAGGCGCGGCGGGCACGTCAGGCGCCGCTGGTGTAAGGTGAGGCGAGCGCCGGACGCGGAAGCGGACCGGCTGCGCGGGCGTAGCTCAATGGTAGAGCGCTTGCTTCCCAAGCAAGATACGCGGGTTCGATTCCCGTCGCCCGCTCCACGAGGACCAGGGCCCGGCGGCGACGCCGGGCCCTCGTCGTCTCCCCGCCCCACCCCGCGTCGACGATCGGAGCCCGCCCGTGATCGAGGTCCTCTCCGGCTTCTCCGTGGTGTGGGTGATCATCCTCGTCGGGCTGCTGCTGGGTCGCACCGGCGTCCTCGGGGACGAGGCCCGCGAGGTCCTCTCCCGCACCGCGTTCTTCGTGGGCAACCCGGCCCTGCTGTTCGTGACGCTCTCCCGCGCGGACGTGGGCGCGGTGCTGGGCCCGCAGCTGTGGGTCGCGTGCCTGTCCGCGTTCGCGGCCGCAGCGGTGTTCCTCGGCCTCTCGATCCCGCTGCTGAAGGGCCGCCCGGCCTCCGAGCGTGTGATGTCCGGGCTCAGCGCCTCCCTGGTGAACTCGGCCAACCTCGGCATCCCCATCGCCACCTACGTCCTCGGCGACGCCGCCCTGGCCGCCCCGGCGCTGATCTTCCAGCTGGCGATCTACACGCCCGTCTACGTCGCGGTGATGGACTGGGCCACCACCCACGAGGCCGCGGCCCGCGCGTCGTCCGCCGGGGCCGCGCACGACGCCGGCGCCCCCGCGCCCCGCACCGTGCGCCCCCGGAACCCCGTGCTGGCCCAGCTGCGCCAGACCGCCACGAACCCGATGATCCTCGGCGCGTTCGGCGGCCTGCTGCTCTCCTTCACCGGCTGGACCCTCCCGGGCCCGCTGATGACGTCGGTGGAGCTGATCGGCGGGCTGTCCATCCCGGCGATGCTGATCGCCTTCGGCATGTCCCTGGCCGGCTCCCGCCCGCTCGCCCGGGACTCCGGCCGCCGCGCGGACGTGCTCCTGGCCTCGGCCGTGAAGCTCGTGGTCCACCCGCTCGTGGCCTGGGTGGTCGCGCAGTTCGTCTTCGGGCTCGACGCGCGGCGCGTGTTCGTCGCCGTCGTCCTGGCATCCCTGCCCACGGCGCAGAACGTGTACGTCTCGGCGGTCCGCTACCGGGCCGGGGAGACCGTCTCCAAGGACACGATCCTGGTGACCACGATCGTCGCGATCCCGGCGATGATCGCCGTCGCCCTCCTGCTGGCCTGAGCGCGGCCGCGCGGCCCTAGGATGACCGCATGGCTGAGAACACCGCCCTCCTCGACACCCTCCGCGCCGGCTACACCTTCGACGATCCGACGATCACGCTCGGCGCCGCCGTGGTGGACGGCGAGGTCCACGCCGACGTCCCCGTGCGCCTGCCGCTGCGCATGATGAACCGGCACGGCCTGGTGGCCGGCGCCACCGGCACCGGCAAGACCAAGACCCTCCAGATGATGGCCGAGCAGCTCTCCGCCGCGGGCGTCCCCGTGTTCCTCGCGGACGTCAAGGGCGACCTCTCCGGCCTGGCCACGGCCGGCACCGCCTCGGACAAGCTGACCGAGCGCACCCGGGCCACCGGCATGCCCTGGCAGGCCCAGGCGTACCCCGTGGAGTTCTACGCGCTCGGCGGGGACGGCGTCGGCGTGCCGGTGCGCGCCACCGTGGACTCGTTCGGCCCCGTGCTGCTCTCCCGCATCATGGAGCTCAACGAGACCCAGGAGTCCTGCCTGCAGCTCATGTTCCACTGGGCCGACCAGCGGGACCTGCCCCTGGACGACCTCAAGGACCTCAAGGCCGTGGTGGTGCACCTGACCTCGGACGAGGGCAAGGCCGACCTCAAGGGCCTCGGCGGCGTCTCCACCGCCACCGCCAACGTGATCCTCCGCAAGGTCACCGGCCTGGAGGCCTCCGGCATGGACCAGTTCTTCGGCGTGCCGGAGTTCGAGACCGCCGAGCTGCTGCGCGTCGCCCCGGACGGCCGCGGCGTCGTCTCCTGCCTCGAGCTGCCCACCCTGCAGTCCAAACCGGAGCTGTTCTCCACGTTCATGATCTGGCTGCTCGCGGACCTGTTCGCCGAGCTGCCCGAGGCCGGCGACCTGGACAAGCCGAAGCTCGTGTTCTTCCTCGACGAGGCGCACCTGCTGTTCGACGGCGCGTCCAGGGCGTTCCTCGAGGCGATCACCACCACCGTGCGCCTCATCCGCTCCAAGGGCGTGGGCCTGTTCTTCATCACCCAGACCCCCAAGGACGTCCCCGGCGACGTCCTGACCCAGCTGGCCAACCGCGTCCAGCACGCGCTGCGCGCCTTCACCCCGGAGGACGCCAAGGCGCTCAAGGCCACCGTGCAGACCTTCCCGAAGACCGACTACGACCTCGAGGAGGTCCTCACCGGCGCGAAGGTCGGCGAGGCCGTGGTCACCGTCATGGACCCCGACGGCGCCCCCACCCCCGTGGCGCTGACCCGCATGTGGTCCCCGCAGTCCACCATGGGCCCGACCCCCGAGGACGCGATGAAGGCGGCGGTGGCGGCGTCGCCGCTCATGGGCCAGTACGGCACCGCGCAGGAGCGCGAGTCCGCGGCCGAGAAGCTGGCCGCGCAGGCCGCGGCCCCGCAGGGCGAGACGGCCGTGCCCGCCACCGGCGAGAGCGCCCGTGACGGCGGGAACGTCACCGTCTCCGGCGTCGACCTCGGGAACATCGAGGAGATCCGCCGCGAGGAGGACGCCCGCGCCCGCCGCGCCCAGGAGAAGGCGGACAAGCCGAGCGACTTCGAGAAGGCCATGGGCAACTTCATGAAATCCGCGGGAACGCAGATCGGCCGCGAGGTCGTGCGCAGCGTCTTCGGCACGCGGCGCCGCTCCGGCGGCAGCCTGCTCGGCGGCCTCTTCGGCTGATCCCCCCGACGCTTTCGTTCGCGAAACAGACGGCGCGCCCCACGCTTTCGTTCGCGAAACAGACGGCGCGCCCCGGGACGACGACGGGCCGCCCCCTCACGCGAGGGGGCGGCCCGTCGTCGCGGCGGCGCAGGCCGCGTCAGGCGTGCGTTTCACACACGAAGACTCTCGACACGCCGTGCACTTCACGCACGAAAGCGCCTGACACGCCGTGCGTCTCGTGCACGACAACGCCGGAGGGTGCGGGGGTGCGGGGGTGCGGGGTCAGTTCACGCCGTGCGCGGAGAGGCCCTTGGCCCAGTGCTCGACGGCGTTCCAGTCGCGGAAGTCGCCGTAGCGGCCCTTCACCAGCTTGATCTGCAGCTTCTCCAGGGCGCCCAGGCGCTCCTCCACGAGGGCGCCGCGCAGGTACTTCACGTCGCGGGCGCCGTAGGTGCCCAGCTGGTCGGCCAGGGCGCGGTTCGGCACGGGCGAGGCGCCGGAGTAGAGGATCACCAGGGACTTCTGGGACAGCTCGGCGCGGCGGGAGTCCAGGAACGCCTTCGCGGACTTCTCCAGCTTGTCGCCGTACACGGGCGCGGCGACGACCACGGCGTCGGCGGTGTCCAGCCAGGCCGCGGCACCGGCGACGTCCTCGACCACGGTGTCCGTCTGGGCGGTGGTGCGCAGGACCTCGGCCACGCGCTCGGCAATCTCCCGGGTGGAGCCGTGGCGGGAGGCGGTCACGATCAGTGCGGTCATGGTCTCAGGCATCCTTCGGGATCGGTCGGCGTCGGGCGGCCGGGGCGCGGACCCGGCGCGGAGTGACCGCACCGGGACCGGCCCGGAGTCGGGCTCAGTGTATCCCGCGCAGGTCCAGGTCCAGACGGGTCTCCGCCCCGTCGGGGGCCTGGTCGGCGGCGTGCACGCGCACCGGGATGCCCCAGTCCTGCTGGTAGAGGTGGCAGGCGGCGCTGTCCGGGATCGGGCCGTCCTTCTCCCCGTCGCAGGCGGCCGCGCGGGCGGTGATGTGCAGGACGCCCTCGGCCACGGCCGGGTTCAGGCGCAGCGTGCGGGTCAGGCCCACGGAGGTCCCGGCCCCGTCCAGCAGCAGCTCCTCCGGGGAGGAGGAGACCTTCAGCTGGGTGGGGTCGCCCCAGCGGTCGTCGAGCTTCTGCCCGGCCGGCGCGGCGAAGCCCACGCTGAGGTCCAGGTCCCCGGCCGCCACGTCCGTGCTGGGGCGCGCGGTCTGGCGGGCGCCCTCGTCCACGGTGAGGTACTCGGCAGGCACGGAGATCCGCACGAGCTGGTGGGCGCCGGTCTCCACGACGACGATCTCCGCGGGCGCACCGTCTTCGCCCGGCTCCACGAGCACGTCGGAGGGCTCCTTGAGCTCGCGCGTCACCGTGGACACCGCCGCCTCCACGGGGCGGCCCGCGGCGTCCTCCCCCGCGGGGGCGTAGCGGCGGATCGCGCCGTTGTAGGTGTCCGCGACCAGCACGGAGCCGTCCGGGAGGGCGGTCACGCCGAGCGGGTGCTGCAGACGGGCCTGCTCGGGGGCGCCGTCCACGTAGCCGAAGTCGAACAGCCCCGTGCCGACGGCGGTGCCCACCTGGCGCGTGCCGTCCTCGGCGGTGCGCAGCCAGCGCACGGCGGACGTCTCGGAGTCGGCGAGCCACAGGGTGCCGTCCTGCGCGAAGGACAGGCCGGAGGTCTGCGCGAACCACGCGGTGTCCGCGGGGCCGTCGAGCAGGCCCTCCAGTCCGGTGCCGGCGTGCACCGCGAGCACGCGGGCCACCGGGTCGTAGGAGAACAGCTGGTGGGTGCCGGCCATCGCCACGATCACCCGCCCGGCGGCGGCGTCCCAGGCCACGTCCCACGGGGAGGACAGGGAGATCCCCGTGGGATCGCCGGGCAGGTCGGACAGGTCCGCGGCGGCCGACTCGTCACCGGCCGCGGCCTCGCGCACGCGCTCGGAGTCGATCAGCTTCTGCACGCCGTTGCCCGCCAGGGTGGTGACCTCGCCGGTGGCCAGGTCGATGCCGCGCAGGCGGTGGTTCACGGTGTCCGCCACGACGACGTCGACCCCGGCCCGCGCCGCGACGTCCTCCGGGAGCAGGAGCAGGCCGTTGGGCTCGCTGAACAGGGCGGTCTCGGGGCCGCCGTCGCGGTGGCCGCGGGTGGCCGGCGTCGGGAAGGCGAGGTCGGCGGCCTCGGCGGGGGCCTCGGCCGGGTCTCCGCCGCCGATGGCGCGCAGCACCGTGGTGAGGTCCGCGGCGAGCTCGACGATGCGGTGATGGCCGGTGTCCGCCACGAGGAAGGAGCCGGGCCGGGAGCCGCGGCCCTCGAGGGAGACGGCGCCGCCCGGGAACTTCAGGTCGCGGGCCACGGGGGCGGGGGCCACGTAGGGGCCGGAGCCGCGGTGCAGCGTGCCCTTGGCCTCGTGCTCGGCCACGAGCTCCCGCACCAGGGAGTACAGGCCGGCCACGTGCCCCTCGCCCGAGAGGTGCGCCACGATGTAGCCCTCCGGGTCCACCACGACGAGCGTCGGCCAGGCCCGCGCGGAGTACGCCTGCCAGGTGACCAGCGTGGGGTCGTCCAGCACGGGATGGGCGATGTCGTAGCGCTCGACGGCGGCGTCGAGGGCGTCCGGGTCGGCCTCGTGCTCGAACTTCGGGGAGTGGACGCCCACGGTCACCAGGACGTCGGAGAACTCCTCCTCGAGGGGGCGCAGCTCGTCCGCCACGTGCAGGCAGTTGATGCAGCAGAACGTCCAGAAGTCCAGGATCACGACCTTGCCGCGCAGGTCCTCGAGGCTCACCTCGGTCCCGCCGGTGTTCAGCCAGCGGCGGCCCACCAGGGAGGAGGCGCGCACGCGGGAGCCGGAGCGGGGCACGGACGGGGCGGAGGTCTGCTGCTCGGTCATGCCCTCCATCATGGCCCACCCCCGGCGGGCGTCCGCCGGGAGCGGACGCCGCATGTCACCTCGCGACGCGCGCCCCGCGCCGCGGGGGTCAGCGGGTCACGGCGCCGGCGGCGGCGAGCATCTCCTCGGCCATCACGGTGAACTGGCGCTCCGCGGCCTGCGGCTGGCCGGTGAAGGAGACCATGACGACGTCCTCCGGGCCCACCGCGGTCAGGATCTGCGCCGCGGTGGCGGGCTCGTCCCGGCCGGCCGGGGTCTGCGTCCAGACCAGCCCGGACTGAGCGGGGCTGCCGTCGGAGAGGTCGGCGGCGCTCATCTGCAGGCGGTAGGTGCGGGCTCCGTCGGCGTCGCGGGTCGTGACGGTCATGTCCCGGCAGTCCGCGAGGAGCGTGTTGACGGTCTGCAGGTGCTCCTCCACCCGCTGGCGTCCGGGACCGTCCAGCGTGGCGACCTCGACGGTGCCCGTGCCCGCGAAGCTGTCCGTGCCCACGTCCACGCGGCTCACCTCCTCCTGGTCCAGCAGGATCGGTGAGAAGTCGAGGGCGGCCAGGGGCGCCTGGCAGCGGGCGGGCTCCACGGTGGTCCGGCCGTCGTCGGCGGCGCGGTCCGCGGCGTCCCCACGCGCGGCCGCGATCTGGTCGGCCCCGACCGCGTCCTGCCGGGTGAACCCGAAGCTGGCCGCGCGCGCCGCGGCGGCCTCGGCGCGCCGCTGGTCCACGCGGTCGCCCAGGTCCAAGCCTCCCGTGGCGGCCGACGACGACGGCCCCGCCGCCTGCGCGCCGGAGGAGGCGGCGGCGTCGCCCCCGGAGGCGCAGCCCGCCAGGAGCACGGCCGCGAGCGCCGCGCCCGAGGAGGCCACGGCGAGGCGGCGGACGGCGGGGCGGGGGCGGTCGGCGCTCACGGGCGGTCTCCTCGGGCAGGGTCCTGGTCGGCGCCGGGGTGGTTCATCGCGGCGTACATCTGGTTCCAGCGGGCGAGCTCGGCGTCGCCGTCCTGGTCGGCGCGGCGGTCCAGCCGGGCGGCGGTCTTCGTGTCCGAACGGGCCCAGAGGACGGCCACGGTGACGGCCATGAGCACGGTGGGGAACTCGCCGATGCCCCACATGATGCCGCCGCCGATGTGCTGGTCGGTGAGTGCGTCCGGGCCCCAGTCGCGGCCGATGCTGCCGAACCAGGAGGCCTGCAGCAGGCCCGTCGAGGTGGTCATGGCCACGCCGATGAACGCGTGGAACACCATGGTCGCCAGCAGCAGCACGAGCCGCAGCGGGTACGGCGGCCGGCTGGGCAGCGGGTCCGCGCCCACCATGACGGTGGCGAAGATGAACCCGGTGAGCAGGAAGTGCACGTTCATGAACTCGTGGCCCACGTGCGTCTCCAGGGAGAACCGGAAGAAGTCCGTGTAGTAGAACACCAGGATCGAGCCGGCGAAGTTCACGCCCGCCACGATCGGGTTGGTGATGAACGCGCCCCACGGGGAGTGCACGATCCACAGGATCCACTCGCGCGGCCCGCGGGTGCCGTCTGTGCGGGCGGGCAGGGCGCGCAGGGCCAGGGTGATCGGGGCGCCCAGCACCAGGAACAGCGGGACGATCATGGTCAGCACCATGTGCCCCACCATGTGGGCGCTGAACAGCACCATGCCGTACACGGCCGGGGCCCCGGAGGTGGCCCACGCCAGCACGGCCAGGCCGATGAGCCAGCTGAGGGTGCGCAACACGGGCCAGCGGTCGCCGCGGCGGCGCAGCTGCCACGCGGCGCGGACGTACCAGACGGCCAGGAACGCGATGATCGCGACCCACAGCCAGTCCCAGCGCCACATGGTGAACCAGCGGTCGCCGGTGAGCTCGGGCGGAAGCTCGTAGCCGGTGAGGATGCGCGCGGGTGTGGCGTCCGGGGCCAGCTCCTCGGGCACGGGCGGGGCGGTGCGGGCCAGCACGGCGGACACGCCGACCACGGCGGCCATGACCACGGCCTCGACGGCGATCAGCTGCCACAGCAGCCGGCGCGCGGCGGGCGGGGACTCGGCGGCGCCGTCGTCGTCCAGGCGGGGGATGATCCAGCGCCGGTGCAGCAGGCCGATGCCGCCGAGCAGCAGGACGGCACCGGCCTTGGTCAGGACCATGGTGCCGTAGGGGCTGAGCAGCTGGGCGGGGTCGTCCATGCGGATGGACGCGTTGACCACACCGGAGAGGGCCACGGTGACCAGGCCGAGCCCGGCGAGCACCGAGTACCGGGAGACGACGGTGTGGAGCAGGGGGGCCGGGCCCTGGCGGCGCAGGCTGGCGCCGCGTCCCTGCGCCCCGTTGGGGCCCACGAGGGTGTCGGAGATCAGGGCGAGCACCAGCAGGCCGCCCACCCAGACGACGACGCCGAGCAGGTGCAGGCCGATGGAGTTCACGGCGCCGTAGTGGTCGTCGCCGCCGGCGGCGTGGCCGATCAGGGCCAGCGGCACGATGCCGAGCATCGCGAGAACGCCGGTCCAGAACAGGCCGGTGTGGGAGCGCACGCCGATGGCCAGGGTGGTGACCACCGCGGCGATCACCGTCACCCAGAACCACGCCTGGCCCACGGAGATGTCGAGGGTGTAGGCCAGCAGGCCGTCCGTGAACGAGCCCCCGGCGGAGACGGGGATGCCGGCCAGGTCCGAGTAGGAGAGGACGCCCACGGCCAGCGCCGCGACCGTCCACACGCCCGCGGCGGCGGCAGCCACCGCCATGACGCGCCCGAATGCGGGGTGCTCGGGCCGGGGGCCCTCCTCCGCGTCCTGCGCGCGCTGCCGGGCGGAGCGGTGCCACCGCTCCGTCCCGGCGGCGTGCGGGGGCAGGATGCCCGCGGCGAAGATCAGGGCACCGATGGTCACGGCCATGGCCGCGTTGTTCACAGCCTTGCCGACGGGCACGCCCCAGCGGGTGAGCGCCCCGGGGTCGGAGAGCTCGCGCGGGGCGGTCACCCCGGCGAACCAGGCGGCCAGCACCAGGGCCAGCACGCCGACGACGGCGGCCCCCAGCAGCACCGGCCGCGGCACCCCCAGGGGGTGCTGGGCGGTGGCGGGGGGCACGGCGGTCGAGGTGGGCATGGTCCTCATTCTCCCATCGTCGGTGGACGGCTCAGGCGAACAGGACGTCCCCCACGAACCCGCCCTCGGCGCAGCCCGGGGGGATCGCGAAGACGGCCGAGCCCACGGGGCGCGTCCACAGGTTGAGGTGGTCGGACGCGGCCAGGCGCTCCTGCACCGGGATGTACTGCCGGTCCACGTCCGCCTGGAAGGCGGCGAAGATCAGCCCCGCACCCGTGCCGGAGGCCCCGGCGCCGTCGTCGTAGTTGTAGCCGCGGCGCAGCATCCCGTACTCCGGCTCCGGCCCGCGCGCCCGGCGCAGATGGGCGGTGTCCGGGATCACGGGGAAGCCCGTGGGCCCGATCGCCTCCAGATCCGGGGCGTCGGTCTCGAGCTCGCCCGTGAGCGGGGCGCCCGTGCCGAGGGTCCGGCCGATCACCTTCTCCTTGGCCGGGCGGTCCAGCTCGTCCCACGTGTCCATGAGCATGTCGATCCGGCGCACCACCAGGGACGTGCCGTCCGGGATCCACGGGGCGATCCCGAGGTCCGCCGCCTCCTGCCCGGCGCCCCAGACGATCCGCTCCAGGGCGGGCGAGCCGCCCTGCGGGTTGGCGGTGCCGTCCACCTGCCCGAAGAGGTTGCGCATGGTGGTGCCGGTCGGGTGGGTGCCGCGGGCCGCCCGGAAGCCCTCCTGCACCCAGCGCACCTCGGCGAAGGGGCGGGCGACCTTGCCGAGCATGCGGCGGGCGTGGGCCACGGAGATCCTGTCGTCGCCGCAGATCTGCAGCAGCAGGTCCCCGCCGGACCAGCGGTCCTCCAGCGCGTCGATCGTGGGGAACGCCGGCAGCGGCTTCAGCCACGCGGGGGCCTTCTCCGGGGCGACACGCGCCAGCAGCTCCGGACCGAACCCGAAGGTCACCGTGAGCCGGGCCGGCGCGGCCGCCAGCTCCGGCTCGGTGTCCGCGAGGGTGGCGCGCCCCTGGGTGAGGCGGGCGGCGTCGTCGGAGAGCAGGCGCAGCAGCGCGCGCACCCCGGCCCGGTCCGTCTCCGGCAGCAGGTCCAGGGCGACGAGCATCGCGTGGGTCTGCGCGGGGGTGTCGACGCCGGCCTGGCGCGGCCCGTGGAACGGCACCGTGTCCGTGCCCACGGGCGAGCTGACCGCCACGCGGGAGGCCTCTCCCCCGGGCTCGGCCCAGCCGGCACGGCCGACCTCGCCCTCGAGCCCCGTGTCCTCCATGACGCCCGACGGCGACGCGTCCACCCCGGAGGGTGCCCCGCCCGGGGTGGGGGTCGCCTGCGCGGCCCCCGCCCCGTAGCCGACCGCTCCGCCGAGCAGGCCGCCGCCCACCGCGCCGAGCCCGAACAGGACTTCGCGACGGGAGGGGTCAGTGGTCGGCATGGCCGGACCCCGCGGGCATGGAGGAGTTCATGCCCATGCCGGACATCGACGAGGAGGCCTCGCCGCCGTGGTAGGACTCGTCGGCACCGGTGAACGGGCGGGCCACGGAGGTGACCTCGAGGGTCCGGCCGTCCTCGGTCTTCAGGGTGTAGGTCACCTCGGCGCCCGCCTTCACGGGCTGCGTCAGGCCCATGAACATCACGTGGTCGCCGCCGGGGACCAGCTCGAACGTCCCGCCCGCCGGGACGGTGAACCCGTCCGGGGCCTGCTGCATCGTCATCTGGCCCTTGCCGTCGGCGGCCATCTCGTGGAGCTCCACGCGGTCCGTCCGGTCGGAGGTCACGGCCACCACGTGGACGGGGGCGTCGGAGGTGTTCTCCAGGGTGCCGAACGAGCCGGTCATGGCGCCGTCGGTGGCCTTGGTCCAGGCGTCGGTCATGGTCAGCGGGGCCGCGGAGCTGTCCGCCGCGGTGGCCGACGACGACGCGGTGGACCCGGCCGCCTCCGGGGTGGTGGCGGTGGCGGAGGACGCCGGCGCGGAGGAGGACGAGGACGCCGGCGCCGAGGCGCCGCCGCACGCGGCGAGGGCCAGGGAGCCGGCCGCGGCGAGCACGGCGAGGGACAGGCGGCGGGAGACGGTCTGGGAGGGGTGCTTCATGGTCATGTCGTGTTCCTCGTCAGGAGGGCGCGGCTCAGGCCGCGCGGAAGGGGCCCGCCCCGGTCGGGCGGGCAGGATGCGCGTCACGCAGAGGACGCGTGGGAGGGGTGGGCGCACGCAGGGTGCGGCACACCCGGGACGGGGCCGGTCCGCGGGGACGGGCCCGGAGGACGTGCCGGGTCAGTCCCGGCCGAGGGCGCGCGCCTTGCGGCCCATCACGGCCAGGCCCACCGCGATCACCGCGACGCCGGCCGCGCCGAGCATCCACACCGTCGCCGGGACGCCTGCGGAGGCGCCGGACTCCGCCGGAGTCGAGGAGGCGGCCGCCGGGGTCGAGGCCGCCCCGGGCTGCTCCGCTCCGGTCTGCTCGGCCGAGGAGGCGGGTGCCGCCGTGGACGAGGCCGTCCCGGCCGCAGCCACGCCGCACCCGGAGGGCGCGGTGCCGGCCGCGGGGGAGGACGGGTCCGTGACGGAGAAGTCCAGCGACTGCTCCTCGGAGTGCCCGTCCGAGTACACGACGCGGTACGCCGCCGTGTACTCCCCCTGCGCCAGATCCGGACACAGCGGTGCGGTCAGCGTGGGGCCGGAGACCTGGACGTCCCCCTTCTGCCACTGGTTCCCGGCGGCGTCCGTGACCCGGACGATGCTCTGGATGCCCTGACCGGAGATCAGGTCGCCGGAGAACGTCAGGGAGACGGCGTCGGGCGCCTCGGCGAGGGCCGCTCCGTCGGCGGGGACGGCCTTCAGCAGCTCGTCGTGGGCGAGGGCCGGGGCGGCCGCCGCCACGGCCAGGCCGGGCAGCAGGGTCAGCGCGGCCGCCGCACGGGCGGCGCGCCGGG
Organism: Micrococcus sp. ACRRV; assembly: GCF_022346985.1. Lineage (NCBI taxonomy): Bacteria > Bacillati > Actinomycetota > Actinomycetes > Micrococcales > Micrococcaceae > Micrococcus > Micrococcus sp. ACRRV. The sequence continues at coordinate 1,525 of NZ_JAKRNH010000056.1, read as the reverse complement.
GGGTGGAGGGGTGCATCGGAGTGGGGTTCATGGGGTCCTCCCCGGCCGTGCCGGGCGGGGCCGGCCGGTCCGAGTCGCAGGGGCGGGTGCGCGCGAGGGCGTCCCGAGCGCGGAGCTCAGGCCGCGAGGGCGAACGCCGGCGGACCCCGCCATCCGGGGCTTCCGAGGACGACGACGGCGGCCGGCGCGCTCGGGGCGCGCCAGGCCGGGACCCGCACGGGGCGGGGAGTCGGGAGGAGGCCGGCCGCCAGAGCGACCAGCAGCCGCCACACGGGGGCCGCCTGCAGCACGCGCTCCGCGGCCGCGACGAGCATCCGCTCGCCGTGGCGCAGGACGGCCACGGTGAGCGCGGCGGCGGCCAGGTGCGCCAGGAGCATGCCCGGGGTCCCGGCGTGGGCGGCGTGGGCCGACGTCTCGGAGGCGGCGTCCACGGTCAGCAGGGGCCGCGCCGCGCCGACGTGGGAGTGGGCGAGGTGCGCCGGCGCGACCCCGGCCGCCGTCGCCACGGACCGGCCGCCCGCGGCGACGGAGTAGAGCGCGTGGAACAGGCCCTGGGCCACGGCCACAGCGGCGGCGGTGCGCCACAGGGAGAGCGCGCGGCCGGCCAGCAGGGTGCACACGGGGGCCGCGAGCACGGCCGAGAAGAGCAGGAGCGCCGGCGCGGGCAGGGGCGTGGACGCCGCGGCCGAGTGGAAGAGGGCGGCCAGCAGGGTCATGGCCAGCGCGCCGGCGGCCCCGCGCAGCACGCGGGCGGGGCCGGCCACGGCACGGGAGGGCACGGGGGTCGGAGTGCCCATGCGCTCCTCCTTCGCCGGATGCGGGCGGGGGCGTCGCGCCCTCGCGAGGCCTCCAGTCTACCGGGGCCGCGGACGACGACGGGCGCCCCACCCGTGAGGATGGGACGCCCGTGCGTACGGTGGCTGGCGCCGTGGCGGCGCCGCGGCCGGATCACTCGGAGGCGGCGGCCTTGAGCTTGGAGCCGGCGGTGACCTTCACGGAGTAGCCGGCCGGGATGGTGATCTCCTCGCCGGTGCGCGGGTTGCGGCCGGTGCGCTCCTTGCGCTCGGTGCGCTCCACGGCCAGCCAGCCGGGGATGGACACCTTCTCGCCCTTCTTGACCTGCGCGGTGAACGCCTCGAAGAGGGCGTCCAGCACGTCAGACACGGCGGCCTGGGTGTTGCCGGAGCGCTCAGCGACGGCGGCGACGAGCTCCTTGCGGTTCATGGCCATGGTTCCTCCCTGTGGGACAGCGGTTTCAGGCTCCCGGTCCGGTGCGGACCGGGCTTCCAGGTGCGAACGTACCATTTCCGCGGCGCCCACGCCCCATCCGATCCGCGTGATTCCGCGACTTTTCCACCCCCGCAGGCTTCGGGCGCCCCTGGCCCGTGGACGACGACGGCGGCGGCCCCCCCCGGGGGGGGCGCCCCCCCCGGGGGGGGGGGGGGCCCCCCCCCCCCCCCCGGGGGGGGGGGGGGCCCCCCCGGGGGGGGGGCCCCCGGGGCCGCCCCCCCCGGGGGCCACAGCC
>NZ_JAKRNH010000055.1:0-15931 GCF_022346985.1 Micrococcus sp. ACRRV | reverse complement strand
GTGGTGGTGCGGCGTCCGCGGGCGGCGCCGGGGGTGGGCTTGGTGCTCACGGTCGGGTCATCTCCTGGATCTCCTCGGCGACCTGGAGCCAGGGGCCGAGCGCGGTACGGGTGGGGTAGGTGCCGTGGGTGTGCTTGAAGCTCTCGCGGGTGGGGATCGTGGTGGCCAGCTGCGGGACGTTCTCGGCGGCCAGCAGGTCCACGACCTGGGTGAAGAGCTTGGTGCGGGGGTTGGCCTGGTTCAGCAGGGCCACCAGGCGCACGGTGGGGCCCAGGGCGTCGACGGTGGCCCAGGTGCGGGCGATGTCGTCGGCGCTGGGAGTGGTGGGGATGATGACCAGGTCCGCCGCTGCGGCGGCGGCGGACTGGATATCGGGAGTGCCCGGTGGGGTGTCGATCACGACGAAGTCCGTGCTCGGGCGCAGCCGTTTCAGGCCGGAGAGGTTCACGGCCCGGTGGGTGAAGGGGATGGGGGTGCCGGTAGGGCGTTCTTCGGCTGCGATCTCCAGCCACTCGCTGGCCGAGCCCTGGGGATCGGCGTCGAGGACCTCGACGCTGTGCCCGGCGTGGGTCAGGGCGGCGGCGAGGCAGATGGTTCCCATGGTCTTGCCTACGCCTCCCTTGGAGGCGATAAACGCGATGGTGACAGGGGGCGGGGCCATGAGGGCATGATACCCCGCACTAACGCGATACCGCAGTAACGCACGCAGTGAAGCGTTAGCGCGGTACAGAAATCACTGGAGCCTAGGTGCGCATATCGGCCTGTTCGGGGCGGGAGCTGGTGAAGGCTCCACCTACGACTCGCAGGGCGTGAGCTGCCGTGTTGTCCGTCAAGTGAAGGTTCTGCTTGTTCAGGAGGGCCTCTCCTCCGCGTCGCCTTCCTCGAGACTGGCACGCAGCTCGTTCTGGATGCGAAGCAGGGCAGGAGAATCCGAGTCCTCATCGAACGGGCAGACATACATGTGCGGGATGAGCACCTTGTCGGTGAGTCGTTCCGCCGGGCGCTGAATGGCGATGATCTTCCGACGGCGAGGAAGGCGCCACTGAGCCTTGGGGGGCAATCCAGCGCTCTCGTACTCTTCCGGCTGGAAGGGCCAGGGTGCTTCGCGTTCGGTGTAAATCCAGATGATCGGCAGGCGGCAGCGGCGGCAGCGGCCTCTCTTTGGTTTGGACCAGAGGTAGGTGGCCGGGGCGTCGTCAGCAGGGTCTGAGAGCAAGGCCTGCTTGATCTGTTGAGGTTCATGGAGACGATGTCGGGATGGTTGATCTTGGCTCACGTAGTGGGGTCTCCTCTGGCTGCTCACATCGATGATGTTCGGATTCTCACCCGATGGCCGGTTTTACACCAGAGGAAGCCTGATAGAGCCGAAACTGACGGGCGCAGGAGCTTTTCGGTGCCAACTTGCCGGAGACCCCTGAACCGTGCTGACAAAAACCCGGCCCGGCGGAGGGAGCGAGGGAGGGAGCGGCGTGCCTCCGGCCCTCTCAGGGAGGACTGGAGGCTCTAGGCGGTCTCGTCCGGCGTCGGTCGCTCGGTCGGTCGCATGGAGGCGCGCGGCATTACTCGCGTGCAGTGGCGGCGTGTGCAGATGGCTCTCGGCCCGGGTCAGGTCATATGGCGGGCGGCACGATCGGCCCCAGGTTCGGCACTCCTTCGCCCCACGTCCTCGCGGATCGTGGGAGCACCTGGCGGCACATCAGCTCGTGGAAGGACAGCCCCTCTGACGGGCGAGTACGGCGGGTGAGGCCGCGTGCTTCTCGTTGGTGACGCGGGAGTGAGCACAATCGCCGCGTGGAGTCGTGCGCGAGAGTTGGCGGTGCGCTAGACTCGGGTATGTAGTTGTTCAGACCTCGTCAGTATGCCCCACGTCTTGGCGGTCGTGGGGCATTCTGCTGTCTTGGGGCATGTCGGATCTCGGCAGCCGTGCCCCCCCGGGTGGGCCGGCAGCACGAATTCAAGCGCTGGCCCGGCCCCGGTACCGTGTGGTGTAAACATTGTTTACATAGAGTGGAGCGTGGACCGTGGCGACGCACAAGCAACCTCCTCACCCCTCGGGCAGGGTCGTCTCGGTCCGGTTGCCGGAGGAGTTGATCCAGCGCCTGGACGCCCTGGCCGAGCGGACCCAACGCTCCCGCGGGGTCTACCTGCGCCTGGCCCTGGCCGCGATGATCCCCCAGTTCGAGACCTACCACTGGCACCAACAGACCGCGCAGTACGAGACCGATGTGCTCGAGGCCGAGTTCCTGCGCCTGACCTCCCAGCTGTTCACCGACGAGGACCCCGGCCAGAGCCCCTGACCCCTGCTGGAAGGGGCGCACCTGCTTCCAGGGCAACCGGCGGGAGGACGCCCCGGCGTCCGACCAGAGGGCGGCAGCCCGTCAGCGGCCCAGCCCCGTGTCCTGCTCCCGCCGGGCCACCCGCTGCACCGACTCCATGGGGGCCGGGGCCGGCGCGGCGGCCTTGGCCTGCTGACCCCACAGGGCCGCGTTCACTTCCGGGGTGTCCTGGGCGAACCAGTCCCGACGCCGCTGCACCTGCTCGGCCCGCCGCTGGTGCTCCTGAGCGCGGGCGGCGGTGTCTTCGGTGGCGGTGACCGGTGATGCCGGCAGGTGCCGCCACACCTCCAGCGGCTCGGTGCGCAACTGCCCACGCAGTTCCATGCCCACAGCCCCGACCGGGCGCTGCGGGGTGGGCGCCTGCGCGACGAAGTCCTGGGCGAGGTCCTCGTACCGTGCCCGCACCCGGGCCTGCTCACCGGCCAGCTCGGTGATCTGCCCGGTCTCCTGCACCACCGAGGCCGGAGCGGTGCCCTGGTGCGCGGCCAACGCCTCCTGCGCCTGGACCAGATCAGCCCGCGCTCCCCGACGCTGGAAGAACCCCGCACCCTGCACCCGCTCCTGGGCCTGCCGCACCTGGGCCTGCAACCGGGCGGCCTGCTCCCGGTGCGCTTCCTGGGCGGCCTGCTCCGTGGTCTCCGCCTGGTGCCGGGCCTGGGCAAGACGCACGCCCAGGGTGTCTAGGGCGTCGGCCAGCTCACCGACCTCCGGGTGCGCGGCCAACCATGCGGTGGCCTTCTCACGGTGCTCAGCCCAGGCACCGAACACGTTCGCGGTCCGGGCGGCCTTCTGCTGGTTCAGCTCCAGCTCCACCAGCTTCTGAGCACGCCGGCCGGCCGGGGCCGGGAACCGGGCATCCGGGGGCAACACCTGCACGCGTGCCCCGTCCTTGAGGGTCTTCGTCTGCACCCCCGAGGCCGGGGACTGGGAGGGGCGCATCGTCACCTTCTGCCCCTGAACGGCGACCACGGTCACCAGCTGGTCTCCGTCGTGGAGCTGATCGCCTGGGCGCAATTCGGCCGCGCTCTTGGCCACCGGCTGCACCGGGCGCTGCACGCCGGGCAGGTTCATGCCCTCCAGCTGCGCGGCCAGCGCCTGCCGGGCCGCGTCCAGGCCGTGATCGGCGCTGTCCCGGCCCATCGCCGCCACGTACTGCTCCCGCGCCGCGTCCAGGTCCTCGGCCACGAAGTGCGCCACGTTCAGCTCCCGGCCACGGGTGAGCCCGACGTACGCCCCGGCGGCGTCGGTGTGCTCATCGATCAGCGTGTGCGCCCGCTCCACCGTGGCCCCCTGCGCCCCATGCGCGGTCACCGCCCACCCCAGGTGCGCGTGCTGGCTCAGGTACTCGTTCGGCACCTGCAACGTGCGGTGCCCGCCGGCCGGGTCCTGGATCGTGGTGTGGGTGGGGCCGATCTGTCGGATGATCCAGCTCTGCCGGTTCAGCACCCCCAGCTGCGCGTCGTTGCGGCGGGTCATGATCCGCGCGCCCACACCCATGGGCAGACCATCCATCCCCACCAGCGACCCACCCCCGGACTCGGTCTGGTTGTCGGCGTGCTCGTGGTGGATCACGGCGTTAATCTGCTGGGCGTTCTCGTTCGTGGCCGCACTGATCAGCGGAGAGTCTCCCTCACGCGTCCCCTGCACCCACGCCGCCGCCAGAGCCTGGTTCGCTTCCTGTTGGCTGGTGTGGAGGCGCACCAGACCCATCTCCACCAGCAAGTCGAACTGTGCTCCCGGGTCCTGCCGGGCGCGCATCGCCAACGTCAGGGCCGCGTACGCCGGGTTGGTGAACCGGTGCACCTGATCCAGGTCCACGGACGCCTCGGTGGCGTGCTCGGCCATCTGCAACACCCCACCGCGGCCCACCGCGCCCAGCTGCTGGTAGTCCCCGGTCAGCACCACACGCGCCCCGGACTCGGCCACCACCGTGAACAGCCGGGCGGCCACGTCCTGGGAGAGCATCCCGGCCTCATCCACCACGACCTGCACACTCGGACCCAGCCGGCGCCCCTCGGGCACCCCCTGGTAGTCGCCCTCCCCGGGTGCCAGGCGCTGCCACCGGGTCACCCCGGTCGCCTCGTCGGTCTCCCACCGGTACCCGTAGGCCCGCAACAGCGCGTGCACGGTGCTCGCCGCCGATCCGGTCTCGGCCGCGGCGACCTCCGCGGCCTTCGCGGTCGGGGTCACGATGACCTGCTCCACACCCTTGACCGCGCCCACATGCTTGGCGGCCTTCAGCAACGTGGTCTTGCCGGCCCCGGCGGCCCCGGTGACCACGACCAGCTGATGGGTGCCCGATATCGCCGCCAACGCGGCCCGATGCCCGACCCCCTCAGGCAGACGCACCGCACGCCCCTCCGGATCCACGGACGTGGACTCAGCGAAGATCCGCTCCAGCAGGGCCTCGTCCATGTTCTGGTGCGCACCCAGTTCGTGCACCCGGCCGGCCACCGTCACGGTGTCCACCACCGGTTCCAGGGCCTTGGTCACCAACAACCCGGTCAGGGAGCGCTCCTGCTCGATGATCCGGTCCGTGGTGAGCACCTTCAGATGATGCGGCGCATTCAGCGGGTCCACGTCCGGGGTGATCGGCGTGCACCGGTGCGCCACCAGCGCCTCGGTCGCCTCACGCACCAGCTCCCGCACCGGGCGCGGATAATCCGTCACCCCGCACTGACTGAACTGCGCGGCCACCGCCGCACTCGCATCTGCCACCGACCATGCCGACCGCGACGCCTCCAGCTGCTCCACCGCGGCCCGCACCAGCGCCGGCTTGTCCACCTGCGCCCACGACACCACCGCACGCTCACGCGACTTGACCGGCATCACGAACCCGGCCGCCGCGATCTCCGCCCGCCACTTGCCCTCATCCGGCAACTCACCGGGGACCTTCTCCCGACGCGTCTGCGCCCACGCCAGATGATCCAGACCCTTCAGGATCTGCTCTCCCGGGGTCTGTCCCGGGTGCTCGGCCTGCCACTGCGCCACCAGCTCCGCATGACGGGCCGCGATCTGTCCGGCCCGCTTGCTCATCACCTCCGCGGCCTCGACCAGCTCAACTACCGCCCCAGTCGCCGGGTCGAAGCTCAACCCCGCCTGCGCCAGTGCGTCCTGCAGCCCGGTGTGCGAGGCCAGCACCGCCTCCCCCAACCGGTTCATCGCCGCGTTGTGCTTGACGAACTCCGCGGTGTCCAGAGCACGCCAGGCCCCGGCAGCCCACACCCGGTTCAGGAACTGCAGGTGCAGGTGCCGGTGCGGATCGCCCTCCCGCGAGGTCCGGTGCGCCACCGTGACGGCCTCGAGCTTCTGCACCGGCGCCCAGACCTGCGCCCCCCGAGGGCCGACCCGGGTGTGCATCTCCGACGCCGCATAGTCCATCAGCTCGTGCGCCATCTGCTCCAACGCCGCGTCCAACTGCTCCGCGATCCGCCGGTCCAGCACGGCGGCCACCGAGAGGGTCTTGTCCACGTTGACGACCTTGTCCAAGAACAGCACCGAGTTCTCCCGACGTGCCCCCCGCGCCTCCCCCGTGCCCGGGTCCACCCACTCGACCCACCCCTGGTAAGCCTCCGCGTTCAACGTGTCCGTCTCGACCAGCTCCCCGGCCCCATCGAACACGAACCGCGACGCCGTCAGCTCACCCTTCTCCAGGTAGTAGTCATCGGCCGTGGCCGTCCGATCAGCAGCCAGATACGCGCGCGCAGCAGCGCCAGAGGAGCCCCGGAAGAACACCGCCCCACCGCGCACCAGCACACCTCCCAACCCAGCCAGCAGCCCTACGGCGGCAGCCGTAGCATATGTGCCTTGATTCTTGGGGTTGATCTTATCGTGGGGTCCACGGTGGGGGCTCTCACGCTCGGCGCGTGAGCCCTAAAGAGCCTGCCGGTCTCGTGCCGGCAGGCTCTTTAGGGCGGAGGTGAGGTGCGGCGGGGTGTCTCGCAGGGGGGCTCAGGTGGTGTCTTCGTCGTGCTCGGCGCGGGGGTATTCGTCGATCAGCTGGGAGGTCAGGCGCAGGAACTCTTCCTCGAAGAGGCGGCTCTCGTAGGCGGCTGTCTGTTGGTGCCAGTGGTGGTCTTCCAGCAGGGGAAGCATCGCGGCGACGGCCATGCGCAGGTAGACGCCTCGGGACCGTCCGGTGCGTTCAGACAGGGTGTCCAACCGCTGGATGATGTGCTCGGGCAGACGGACAGAGACGACGCGCCCGGAGGGGTGTGGGGACTGCCGGGACGTGCTCACCGAATCACGTCGTCCTGCAGAGCGTCGGCCAGGGCCACGGCGGTCTCCAGCAGCGTCGCGTGCGCCTCGCAGTCAGCCGGCGCACCGTCCTGCAGGGCGTCCAGCACGCGCAGGCACGCCTGCAGGTGCTCTCGGCTCGCGTGCGCGGTCATGTGCTCGGCCAGGTCCTGAATCGTCGTCATCAGAATTCCCTCCATCGGTAGTTCGTAAACAGTGTTTACAGACTGCCGATGACCGCATACCAGGGCAACACGTCCATGGCCACCGGCCGGTTCGTACCTAGCGAATCTTGCCGACCTCTTGTCGGGGGGTTAGGGGCGGAGTACGTTGAGCGTGTTCTATATCACAACGGAGGTGGTTCACATGACCAGGCTCTTGTCCAACGCCCCCACCCGACGCTCTACCCTGCGGAGGGGATTGGTCAGCCTCGGTGCAGCGGCTGCCCTGGTGCTCGCTCACGCACCCTCTGCCGCGGCTGACTACTATCCGCACGGGAACGGGTCCACGCACTTCACCACGCAGATCATCGGATCAAATAGCACGTGGACCTCCCGGCTGAACTATGGGCGAACGGCATGGTCGAGCGTCTCATCGATCAGCGGGACCAGTTCGTCGAACGTGAAGAAGGCAAAGGACGTCGCGGTCACCCAGCCTTGGCTGGGCTTATACACCCCCAGCGGAACCCGGGCGGCTCGTAGCTTTACCATTCAGGTCAACCGCACGGCCATCTCAAAGGCCTCGGCTAGCAGCGGCGTCGCGGTCGATCTCATAGCCAAGGGCACTGCGACACACGAGTTTGGCCACGCTCTGAGCCTCGCTGACAACCCGACCACCTCGGCGGCTTCGATCATGAAGTACTCCACAAGCCTGAGCCGGACCACCCCCTACGCATACGACTTTGACGGGGTCCGACGCTATTACGGGTCGCTGTGCAGCCCGACCACTCAGTGCCCGGTGTCCATTCCCACCTCCGTCCTGAAGGGATCACTCTGATGAGGTCACCTCGTTCCTCCCTTCCCATCGGTGCAGGCATAGTCGCGGCCGGCCTCCTGCTTGCGGGCTGCAGTGCCCCGGAGGCGGTGGAGAGAGCGCAAGTGCCGTCTCCTGCAATGACTGCCTCGGTCCAGGCCGGGAAGGAGTCAACGGCCCACTCCGCCACACCGGAGACGTCAGCGGAGGAGACTCAAACCCTTCACGCGCGGTACGTCAGCTACAGCACTGCCGAGGACGTTCAGCAGGCGTCGGACTACTCGCTTGTGGGCCGGGTGATCGCATCTCGGGTTGAAGTCTGGGACCTCATGAAGGAGCCTGGCGCGGTACCGAACCCCAAGGACCCGGAGCCAATGGCCCTTCCCTCAACCGTGTACACCGTGCAGGTCGAAACGGTCCTCAAGGGTGATGTGCAGGCGGGTGAGACCCTGGAGTTCAGCATCCTAGGCGGGGTCAAGGATGACCAGAAGTTCGAGCTGAGCGGCGCTCCGGTGCTGACCGCGGGGGCCGGAGACCTGTATCTCTTCAACCTTGTAGACGCGGGGTGGTACCCGACGCCGGTCAACCTACAAGAGGGCGTGCTTGCGATCGAGCAAAATGACATCCTGCCAGTCACGGGCACAGAGTTGTCGCAGACGGAGCTCGCCGTGCTCAAGGAGTCCGTGTCCGAGGCCCGAGCAGACTGAACCCCGTCGGATCGGCCCACGTGAGGTGCCTCCCCGAGCGGGCGTCCGAGTGAGGGTGCACCAGTCCCATTCAGCGCCCGCTGCGTCCTGACCTCGGAACGAAACCCAGGGCGCTTCAGGGCCTTGTCCGGAATCACGCGTGACTCAGCGGTCAACCCCGTGATCTCGACGCTTGCCTGCCACCGCAGCCAATTAACATGCCCCGTCATTACGCCTGGAGGTGCCCAGTACCCAACTCAGTAGCCTCTCTGGCGTCTCACGGGCGGGGATCAACGCCAGGAGTGCGCCTGGGCAGCTTGGTTGAGTTCCTCCAAGGTGGCCCCGAGCGCTCGCTCGGCGCGGTTTGGATCGCCACCGAAGAGACCGTGCCGTACGGGACTCCATGCAGAGCCCTCGAGGGCCGCTTCCTGGGATAGCTGCTGGGCGGGATTGTTGCCGCGGAGGCGGTATCCGGCATACACGGCGGCCCGGCCTGCCCAATTCGGTCGGCCGTAACGTCGCTGGCCCTCGCGGAAACCGGGGTCGGCGTCCAGACTTAAAGCCTGTAGCAGTACTTCGGCGTGCTCGAAGTGGACGGAGAAGTCCTCTTCACCCAGGAGGGTGTCTGCGAAGAGGGGGCGCAGGGTCGCATAGAGCCATTCGGCGGCCGCGTTCTTAAGCTTGCTGTACCGGCGGGTCTCGATATCGGTGAGGGTCTGCGTTGGTTCAGCGTCCCCGCGGGCGTGACGGGCAACCATCTGACTGATCTGCTCGGAGCAAGCGGCAGAGAATGGCCACCACGGGTCTGTGGCGGTCAGTAACGCCGCGCGCTCCCCCAGTCGGTGGTCCTTGACCTTCGGGGCAACCACCAATGCTTGGAGGTTGTCGTACTGCTCATGGGCCACAGCAGCGATTGCTGCCGTCATGATCGAGAGCACCGCGGGGATGTGACGCAACGCGGTCAGCGTCGTGAGCCCGTCCATGTGGCTGACTGCAGCCTGAGCGAGATTCCGCAGCCCGGAGATCCAGGGCTCGAGCTGGGTGGACTCGCCGAATCGGGTAGCCACGATCAAGGAAGCGCAGAACGGCCGCGTCAGTTCGCTGAGGTGGTGGGCTCGTTCAGCCGCCCTCAGCAGTTGGTCGCCTCCCTCCGGGTCAGAGCCGTAAAGCTCTGGGTTGTTGAGTTCCTTGAGGATCCGGCCGACCTCAGTATGTATGAGGTCGCTCAGAGCGATCCTGCGCTGCGGGTCTAACAGCATGGCCTTGGTCTCTTCGCTGAGCCGAGTAGCGCGGTCTACTTCGGACAGGTTGTCCAGGGCTGCCTGGAGGTTGGCAGGCATGTGAGAGCGAGAGCCCATTAGCTGATGGAGCTGAGAGGTCAACCCTACGTAGTGCTGGTTCTTGTCTGCGCCGAACAGGTCGGTCCAGTGCAGGTCGTTGATCGTGCGGCTGGCGCCGAGTTCCCATTCGGGGATGGGGGTGTCGTCTAGGCGGATGGGGAAGAGCCAGGCATGCCCCGGGGTGTGCTTGCGGAACTCCTCGACAGCCAGAGTCAGCTCCTCGTTCATAGTGTTCCGAGGGCGGGCGGCGGACTGAGCGGAGAAACAGGCCAGGAAGGCAACAGCCTGATCACTGCGGATAGCTTGACGGATCTTGGCCTTCCACTCATCCCCCGGGGCCAGTGCGGTGCGGTCGCGCCAGTAGGGGATGCCTGCGGCACTGAGCATCTGGCACAACTCGTCGACGGCCTTGGCGTCCTCGCGAACGTAGGATATGAACACGTGCTGGCTGCCGGTATCCGTCATGCCCGTGAGCATAGAGGGCAGACCGGACGCCTTGAACGGACCTGCTGATCTACGTTCCCGAGCCATCCCTAGTATCGGGGTCCACTTCGTACTGCAGGATGTCCTCCACAGCGAGTGCCACGTCCGTTGCCTCGTCACGGCCAATTGCGGCACCTGCCAGCCGGTCGCCTTCGTTCATCCACCTCAGAAACCGGCGAAGTCGAGTTCCGGCGGACCCGTGCAGGGGTGGGTCCGGTGCGGCATCGTGGAGCAGGCCGGCCAATGCCACGGCGTCCTGTAGGTGTCTCTCCCGGTCACGGGAGTCCGCACGGTAGGCCTCGATCTTCAGTTCCAATGCCCCGATCAGATCCGGGACAGCGATGACCACAGGGCCCTGCGTCGTGAGAACCTCGACATAGAGGAGCCGCTCCAGCGCGTTGCGGCCCCCTGGTGCTTGCACGGGCAGTGGCTGGGGCAGCTCTTGCTCGGCAGGCGGGGGCACGTGGTCAGCGATGAGGAAGTCCACCTGTATGTCCCCGTCACCCTCCGCGCGGGTCATGCGGTGCAACGGTGCCGAGGCGTCGATCGAGTCCTTGTCCTCATATCCCAGAGCGCGAAGACCGCTGCGCAGGGCCGTGAGGTGTTGGCGCCACGTGACCTCCACGCGCGTCAGAGTGTCGATGTCCCGGGTGGCGCGGGTGGGCACTTCGTCGTGGAGGCGATGGTGGAGCTGAACCATCAGTCCGCCGATCAGCACCCAGTGGTCGGAGCTGACCGCCCGGGCCAGTTCGAAGACTGCCGGCCACGGGTCGGGCCACTGGCTGCCATCCACGCTCAGGTGGCGCGGCTCAGACACGATGCAGCAATCGATCGAGGACTTCTCGCCCAGCGGCCCGCTCACGGACGTCGTCGGAGTCCATGAGGTCCAGCGCCACGACCGTCTCCGTGCCCAGCAGCGCGGAGGGATCCACGTGGACGGGCACGTGGCGGATCACCACTTCCCCCTCCGCTGAGGGGTCGAGGCGGAGCCGGGACTGGAGAGCCTCGAAGTCGCCGAGCAGGTAGCCCTCCACTCGCTGGCTCCCTTCGACAGCGGCGAGCCCGAAGCGGCGGGCGAGATCCGACTGACCCAGGGCGGACACCCCCGAGGGCACGAGAACGTCTGCGAGCTTGACCCGGGCTCGAGGCGAGGCGTGGAACCGGTGGGGTCGGGCCCTGTTCTCAGCCAGTCGGTGCATCTCGGGGGCGGTGAGCGTTCGCAGACGGGAGCGCAGACGGGAGATCCGCGGCTGGTCGAGGAAGGCCCGTCCGTTTCCTCCGGTGAGGAGGTCGACGGCGGCCCAGGCGGTCCCCGGAGCCCAGGTGCGGCCTGCGCCCGGTGCCCTGCGGACACGACGGGTCAGGGCGCGCTCATCGATGAACCAGGATTCCCCAAGCCGGCGGGCCGGCATATCGCCCTCCTCGGCGAGGCGCCGCACATGCCGGTCAGAGACCCCGAGGCGCTCGGCGGCCTCCCCCACCGTCAGAAGCGTCATGCAAGAAGAGTACCGGAGACGGACGTATTCATACATGATCGGTGAGCCCTAGCCTTGAGGCCCTGTCATGCCACTCGCCGAGAGCGCCTGACCCTTTCACTGGAGCCCGCGCACTCCACCAGAGCGGAGACGGAAGGGCCATCGACAGCAGCACCTGGAAGGAAGCAACACGCCCTCACCCTCCAGGCGATCAACTGGGCAGGCAGGGCTTCGGACGACTCGTAGTGGTACGAGATCCATAGCGAGGCCGCCCTACTGGTGGGTTGATGCCCGACGGGCAATCGAGGTGTACAGCGTCTGCCGGCTGACCCCGAACGTGCGCGCCACCTCCGCCTTCGGGATCCCCATGGAGATCATCACGCGCGCCTGCTCCACGTCGGTGTCCGAGAGCTTCGGGGCCTGCACGTACTTGCCGCGGGCCTTGGCCAGGGCGATGCCCTCAGCCTGGCGCTCCTTGATCCTTCGACGCTCGAACTCAGCGAACGCGGCCAAGATGCCCAGCATGAGCCCGTCCACCGGGGAGGTGCCGGACTTGTCCACGCTGATCCGCTCGGACACGAACTGCACCGCGCACCCCTTGTCCGTGAGCTCATCCACGATCGCGTACAGGTCGCGGGTATCCCGGCCCAGCCGGTCCATGGAGGCGACCTTCACCAGGTCCCCCTCCCGCACGTACCGCATCAGCTCCGCCAACCCGGCGCGCTTGGCGCGGGGGCTGCCGGAGATCTTGTCCTGGAAGACCCGGTCGCACTCCCCCACCGCATCGAGCTGCCGATCCAGGTTCTGCTCCGCCGAGCTCACCCGCACATACCCCACAGTCTGTCCAACCACGTTTAAGACCCTCCGCCACTTGTGTCCAAGGGGTTCAAAATGGACCCACTCTGACGTGATCCTCTCGTGTCGGCGGGGGGTGTGTAAAGGGGTATACCCGATTGGACGCACCGTTCCTGCCGGCAAGCCTCGATGACAAGTGCTTTCGCCCCTGGATGGGACTGGTTGCTCAGCCCGTCCCATCCGAGCGAAGCTTGGTCGGCCAAGCGCACTGCCCGTTACCTCCCCGGAAGTACACGAGCCCATCCCCACCAATGCTGGAGACGGTGACCACCCGCCCAAGGTCGGCCAGCTCGCTGGCCTCGGGATCGGCGTAGTTCTGTATGACACGAACCGTGTCACCCGCGGACAGCTGGAGACGTTCCAATGCATCAGCGGTAGCGAGAGAGAGATAATGGTCAATCCACGCCGAAGCCACGGCACGCGACATGCCAGGCGATCCACCCACGTGGCCCAGCACCTCAAGGAAGGCCAGCTGCTTCTCTGTTACCAGAAGTGGCTGCGCGCCACGCAACACCGGAGAAAGCCAGTTCTCCACAATCGCAGCGAGTACCCCATGAGGCTCGTTCGCATGAGCGCAACCGAGTTTCTCGGCGACGGCTAACAGGTCCTCACTAGCCGGTCCAGTCGCATCCCGAAGCCGGCGAACGGGCTCTCTCCAATCCGCGTAGGTCATGTTCTCATCCTCATCGACTTAGGACACAGAAGGGACCCGGCGCCCAAGCCGGGTCCCTTCTGTCGGAGTCGGTGCCCGTCCTGCGCCTCGCGCCCTTCTCGGGGGAAGCCAACAGTTGGCTGGGGGCACACACCTGCACTCTGCGAACACAAGGTGGCATGCCGCCTCCTGACAAGGTGAGTCCCAGATGTCCCAAGCCGGACGACCCGGCCGCTCTCCCTGGCGCTCTGCACCTTGCTACCTCCATTCTACCCCCCTGTGACCCAGAAGGCAAATTTTGTGGTGTACAATGCCCCGCACTATGCTCTCGGTGAGCTTCCCACTGCGCTTTCAGCAGGGCACGCACTCATTTATGAGATACTTTCTGGGTCAGTTCTCACTTCGAAGTAGAGAGGGCCTTTTGATCTCTGCGACTCCATTGAGGCAGCCAGGGGCGAGTCCGGCTTCGCTTGCCGCTGCTCAAGAGCTCCTGGACAGCTCCGGGCGCCGAATCGATAGCTTCCCGATCCGGAAGTCCTTCGTGCGGGCTGCCAGCAGTGTCTCCCCTGATCCCCCCCTGGCTTTGCTGGTGAAAACCCGGACACCCGTGCCGATCAAGCTCTTCTTGGGACTGGTGTGGCGCTCCGCCAGTCCGCCCTTTGACTCCGAGAAGACATTGCGCGGGTGGGCGACCCTGCTAGACCTTCCCCGCCCCGACACTTCTGGGGTAAGCCGGGTGCGGGCTGCCCGTCAGATGCTGGAGGAGCAGAACCTGATCCGCGTGAGCTCACGCGGAGGTAACGAGCCACCCGCCATTCGCCTACTAGACGAGTCCGGTAGCGGCGAAGAGTACGAGTTGCCCTCAACCAAGTTCTTCCAGACCGACCGGTACAGCCAGACGCCTCGCATCGAGAACCCCCACCTGTACCTGAAGTTCCCCACCGAGCTCTGGGTTCAGGGGCTGGTGCAACAGATGTCACTCGGTGCTCTCGCCATGCTCCTGGTACTCCTGGCCGAGCAAGCGGACCAGAAGGGCGTGTGGTTCAGCACCGAGAGCTTTCCGCAGCGCTACCGGATCTCTGCCCCGACGAGAGCTCGGGGTACGAAAGAGTTGATCGAGATGGGATTGCTTCGCACCGCGCGCAAGCCGTTAGCCCCCATGGGTGGCAGTGAAATCTTTGATCGTCGCCTTTCCCGGAAGATCTACCGGCTTATAGGCCCTGCAGCCGCACTGGGAACACCGCTGGCGGGTTGGGAGTTAATCGACATGATCTCCCCGGTAGAGGATCCCGCCGGTGTTGACTCCGATACTTCAACGCAGCCGGAAACGGATGTTCCCTCCCCCGAGGGCTAGAACAGACACGGGCTGAATCCAAACCCATGACCTGTCATCCAGCGCCCTCGGTGGACACTCCGATCCAGCCCAGGCCAGGGAGACCCGGCCACCGGCAGAATCGGTCGTTTGTGACCAGGAGGATCCCCGCCGCATCCGTGGACACCAAACGAATCCCTCCCACGTCCACACCGCCTGCCCTGCCCGCGCCTGGCGCGGCCGCATCCTCGGGCCCCTGCGCCCCGGAAAGCACCGTTCCCTCATCAACGACCGTCGACGAACCACCCGCTGATGACCTCCACGTCCACCCCCGCCGGCAGAACCGGTGCGCCGCCCGAGACAATCTCCGCACAGGCCCAGTAGAGGGCCCAGTAGTCGCCCGGGACCTCTCCCGAACTGTCGGCTCGGCCGTCCACGAAATAGCGGTGCCGCCAGGGCCCATGCTCAGCAGTCCGACCCCGGAGGATGACCCTGGGGCCGACCAGTCGTTGCACGGCCTCGTCGATGGCCAAGAGAAGGTCCTCGGAACCGGCGTCGCAAGCGTCGCACCCGCAGTCCGGATGGAGGGCGTAGAGACTCTCCACCTCGCCCGCAGACAGTGCGACCGCAGGAACGGGCCCGTCCATCTCGAGAACCCACATCGGCACCGCACCAGAGCGGCCCGCCGGCGGATCAATGCGCAAAACGCGGTCGACGGGCCGAGGACGCGCATCAGAGGGCCAGCCCTCTGGCCGGATCTCCCGGATGTTCTCTTCGAACACCGTGGCCCCCGCTTCCTGGAGCACATCCGCCCACAGACGGGCCCTTGCCGGGACGATCCGGTACCGCTGCGGCTCGGTGACCGTGGAGTACTCCTCGCCGCGTCGCTCTCGGTGGGCCTGCGGGTCCGGCCAGGAAGGAAGGCCCAGGGCCTCATAGCGTCGGGCAACCTCGCCGCGCATCATGTGCAGGTTCTCCATGGACCGAGCGTAGGGGCCAGGGCGCTGAAGCAGCAGATAACCGGAGAGCACACCACCCCGTCAGGACCGCACCCGGCCGAATCCATCATGTAGGTCGCAGACTCCTTGCCTCGTCTCCTCCTAGGAGCATTCACGCCAGCTCAAACGGTCGATTGTGGCGAGGGTGTCTGCGGCGCACCCTGCCACCCGTAGCCGGCCCCGTTTCGCCTGCCACAAGACTCGCCACAATCAACGTGTCAGAAGACCGTCCAGCTCCACCTTTGTGGCGACCCCTTGGATCTCGTCCAGCCGCAACGGGGCCTAGGGGGCATCCCCTGACGTGGGGGGCGGGGGCAGTGGCGTAAATACCGCAGTACCGCGTGCATGAACGCGGTACTGCGGTATCGCGTTAGTGCGGTCAGTGTTCGGGGTACTGAGCTTCGATGGCCTGGATGATCAGCTGGGACATGGGCACCCCGACCTCGACGCTGTGCCGGCGCAGGTGCTTGTGCAGGCGTTCGGGCAGGCGGATGGAGGTGGCCTTGATGGGCTCGGCGGCGGCCTGGGCGTGGGCAGCGTAGGCCAGGGTCATGTCCGGGCCGTCGGTGGGGGTGGCCGGGGTGGT
>NZ_JAKRNH010000054.1:0-16174 GCF_022346985.1 Micrococcus sp. ACRRV | reverse complement strand
TATTGAGTTCTCAAACAACAGGCGCTTCCGGCCTCCCCACCACGCCATTCCGCGGTGCTTCGCTCCGGAGCAACTTCTCCATCCTAGATCATCCGATTCAGACTGTCAACACCATGCCGGCGTCGATACGCTGTTCTCAGCAGTTCAGGACTTCACAAGCCTACCATGTTCACACACCGTGTCAACTCCGTTCCCGAAGCCGTCAGCAGCCGTTCACCATGGCGGGCCAGTCAACCTTACCACGTTCTCCATCAATGTCAAGCCGCTCTGACGAGCACACCCACCATCCAACGAAGAACAAGGAAGGACCAGAAGACCCTACCACACGATCCCAGTCAGTCAAACCAGACCATCTTCTCAAGAATACCCACCCCCTCAACAGGGAATGCATGCCCGGTGAACCGACAACCCAGGACTGCGATCCATGCGCCAGACCCTGAAAGTCATGCTCGGCTACTCACCAGCACCGCCCGGAAAACCCCGAACCGCGCCTCAGCACGAGAAAGAACTCTACCCCTACCAGAGGACGAACGCCAAATCGAGGGCGAGGTGGAACGGCGACACCCCGGGATCCGCGGATTCCCGCGGATCCCGGGGTGTCTTCCCGGCATGGTCGCCGTCCCTCGACGGCGACTCCCTCGTATGCCGTGCGTCACTCCCCCGATCGGAGGTCGGCCGCAGCCATGTTCTTCTTTCCCCGGCGCACCAGCAGGTAGCGGCCGGCCAGGGCCTCATCTGCACCGAAGACCTGCTCGGCGTCGGCGACCTTGACGTTGTTCACCGACGCGCCGCCTTCCTTGATGGTGCGCCGCGCCTCCGAGTTGGAGGACACCAGCCCGGTCGACACCAGCAGTTCGACCGCCGTCGGCTTGCCGGCGGTCCCCCACTGGGCTGCGTCCGCCTGAGGGAGCTCCGCCAGCACGGCCGAGAGGACGTCGACGTCGACCTCGGACAGGTCCCCTCCCCCGAACACTGCGGCGGACGCGTCGATCACCGTCCGCGTCGCCTCCTCGCCATGGGCCAGAGCCGTCACCTCCCAGGCGAGGCGCTTCTGTGCCTCGCGACGGAACGGCTCGGCGTCGACCTTGGCCGCGTACTCCTCGATCTCGGCCCGGGTCAGGAAGGTGAAGACCTTCAGGCGGTCGACGACGTCGGCGTCGGCCGTGTTGAGCCAGAACTGGTAGAAGGCGTACGGGGAGCACATGTCCGCGTCCAGCCAGATGGCGTTGCCCTCGGACTTGCCGAACTTCGTGCCGTCGGAGTTCGTGATCAGCGGTGTGCCGAGCGCGTGGACATGGGCGCCCTCCACCTTGCGGATCAGCTCCGTGCCCGAGGTCAGGTTGCCCCACTGATCCGAGCCGCCGGACTGCAGGGTCACCCCGTGCTGCCGGTAGAGCTCGAGGAAGTCGTTGCCCTGCAGCACCTGGTAGGAGAACTCGGTGTAGGAGATCCCCTCCTCCGAGTGCAGGCGCTTGGCCACGATCTCCTTCTTGACCATGGTGCCCACGCGGAAGTTCTTGCCGACCTCGCGGAGGAAGTCGAGCGCGCTCATGCCCGCGGTCCAGTCGAGGTTGTTCACCATGCGGGCGCCGTTGTCCCCCTCGAAGGAGAGGTAGGGCTCGATCTGTGCGCGCAGGGACTCCACCCACTCCTGGACGACCTCCCGGGTGTTCAGCACCCGCTCCGAGGTCTGCCGCGGGTCGCCGATGAGCCCGGTGGCCCCGCCGACCAGCGCGACGGGCCGGTGGCCGGCCAGCTGGAGCCGGCGCATGAGGAGGAGCTGCACCAGGTGCCCCAGATGGAGGGACGGGGCCGTGGGGTCGAAGCCGCAGTAGTAGCTGATCGGCTCCCCGACGAGGGCCTCCTCCAGCGCCGCCTCGTCCGTGGACACGTGCACCAGGCCGCGCCACGTCAGCTCCTGCCAGACGTTCTCGAAGGAGGGGTCGTTGGCCTGCTGCCGCAGGCGCTCTGCACGGGTCACGGTCGTCTCAGCCACGGGTTCACCCTATCCACCGCGTGCGGCTCCGTGACGACGACGCGCGGAGGAGTGCCGCGACGGCAGCCGACGCCCGACTCAGGCGGGGACCGGCATGAGCCCGGCGGGCAACTCCTCCTCGGCGGCGCCGCTCACGACGCTGATCGACTGGGTGCACCGCGTCATCGCGACGTACAGGTCGCCCACGACGCCGTCGGCGTCGGCCACGATCCGCTCCGGGGACACGAGCACGACCGCGTCGAACTCGAGGCCCTTCGTCTCCCGCGCCGTGACCACCACGACCTCCACCCCCGGGGCCGGCGCCCGGTCCACGAGGGAGCCCCACCGATCCTGCAGGTGGGTCAGATGCTCCGCGGCGTCGTCGGCGGGGACGATGACCGCCACGAGTCCGTCCCCGACCCGTCCGCGCTCGGCCGCCACGGCCCGCTGGGCCAGACGCGTGGGGTCCGCGCCGGGCTCCACCGTCAGCAGCGGCTCGTGCTCCCCCTCGCGCACGGCCTCAGGCGAGCTGATCTCCAGGCCCGCCGCCTGCGCCACCTGGGCGGCCCAGCGCGTGATGCGCGCGGGCGAGCGGTAGTTCACCGTCAGCTCCTCCAGGCGCATCCGGTCGCCGAACTCCGGTCCGAGCACG
Source organism: Micrococcus sp. ACRRV (assembly GCF_022346985.1). Taxonomy (NCBI): domain Bacteria; kingdom Bacillati; phylum Actinomycetota; class Actinomycetes; order Micrococcales; family Micrococcaceae; genus Micrococcus; species Micrococcus sp. ACRRV. The sequence goes on along the minus strand of NZ_JAKRNH010000054.1, from coordinate 13,547 downwards.
TCCTTCCACGACCGCGCGCCGTCCCGGCGGGACGCCTGCGCGATGTCTCCGACCACGGTGAAGGACTTCAGCGGGCAGCGGCGGGCCAGGAGCCGCCACTGCATGGGCGAGAGCTCCTGGGCCTCATCCACCACGACGTGCCCGAACGTCCACGTGCGGTCGTGCGCGGCCTGCTCCGCCGTCGTGCGACGCACGGCGCGGACCTCGTTGGCCGCCGCCAGCTGCTCCGCATCCACGACCCCGTCCACGCCGAGCTCCGCGAGCGTCTGGTGCATGTTCTCCAGGGAGGCCTGCGCGTTCTCCACGTTGCGGCGGTGCTGCGCCTCCGACTCCCCCGGCCGGCGGGGCTCCTCCAGCTCGCCGAGCAGCTCGGCGGCCTCGTCCAGCAGCGGGACGTCGGACTCGACCCACGCGTCCGGGTCCGTGCGCAGGAGGGCCGCGACGTCGCCGTCGGACAGCCCGGGCGCCGCCGCCCGGATCAGGTGCTCGTTGGTGAGCAGGTCACCCACCAGCTTCTGCGGCGTCAGCGGCATCCAGCACAGGTTCAGGGCCACGCGGACGTCCCGGGCCGTGCGGACGTCCTCCAGCAGCAGATCACGCTGCACGGGCACGCCCGAGGACTTCTCGAGCTTCTTCCTGAGCTTCTCCGCGAGCTCGCGGACGAGGATCTTCACGAAGGTCGTCCGCGCCTCGTTGTGGGGCTTGCCCGCGGCCCGGGCCCGGTCGCGGGCCCGCCGCACCATCGCCGGCTTCAGCTTGACGACCGTCCCCTCGATCTCGAGCCTGCGGGTCTCCGGGATCAGCCGCTGCCGCTGCGCGACGGCGGCGGCGACGACGTCGGCCATCTCCAGCCGGCCCTTGAGCTCCGCCGCGCGCGCCGACCGGTCCGGCCCGGCCTGGACGCCCGGCATGAGCGTGCCGAGGGAGGCCATGACGACGCCCGTCTCGCCCAGGGACGGGAGCACCCGCTCGATGTACCGCATGAAGGCGTTCGACGGGCCCACCACCAGGACACCGGACTTCGCGAGCCGGTCCCGGTGGGTGTAGAGCAGATAGGCCGCGCGATGGAGGGCCACGGCCGTCTTGCCGGTGCCCGGACCGCCCTGCACGACGAGCGCGCCCGAGGTGTCCGCCCGGATCACCTCGTCCTGCTCCGCCTGGATCGTGGCCACGATGTCCCCCATGCGGCCCGTCCGCCGGGCGGTCACCGCCGCCAGGAGCGCCCCCTGGGACTGGGCCCCGGCGGCGCCCTCGGCGATCAGCGACGGGTCGAGCACGTCGTCCTCGAAGTCGCGGACCTCACGGCCGCGCAGCAGCAGGTGGCGGCGCCGGCCCACGCCGAGACGCCGCGCCGCCGTCGCCTGGTAGAAGGCCCCCGCCTCCTGGGCGCGCCAGTCCACGAGAAGGCGCTCCTGGCCCTCGTCGGTGAGGCCGATGCGGCCGATGTAGCGCTGCTCGACGTCGCCCGCATCGTCCGCGTCCAGGTCCAGGCGGCCGAACACGAGGCGCTCGTCCACCGCGTACAGCTGAGCGAGGCGGTCTTCATAGAGGCTCGCGAACGCGTCGCGCTCCGAATGGTTCTGCACGGACCCCTGCAACCCGGAGCGCCGCACCCGGGCCAGCTGCTCTTCCTTCTCCGCCCGGAGGGCGTCCAGCCGTGCGTAGCGCACGGCCACCCGCTCCCGCTCGAGTTCGAGCTCCGCCTGGCGGGAGGACACGGTGTCGGTCATCGGGGGCAACCTCATGCGGTCGGGGCGCGGCCGCCGGCGTCGGGCGGCCCCGCGGCGGAACGGGACCATCCATCGTACAACCGGCGACGTGAACGCGGCATGGACGGATGGTGGACGCCCGGGGCCGGGGCGTGCCCTGGCCCCGGGCACACATCAGCCGGCGTCGACCACGGACCCGGCCGACGCAGCGAAGGCGCGGAGCGGCTCGAGTGCCGCCTTCAGCGCGGCGAGCTGCTCGGCCACGGCCTCCGGCGCGGTGCCGCCCTGGCCGCGGCGGGCGTTCAGCGAGCCTTCCGTGCTCAGGACCTCGCGCACGGCCGGCGTGAGGTGCGCGGAGATCCCGGCGTACTCCGCGTCCGTGAGGTCCCACAGCTCCACACCGCGCGACTCGGCGACCTGCACGGCCTCACCTGAGAGCTCGTGGGCCACCCGGAACGGCACACCTTGGCGGACGAGCCACTCCGCGATGTCCGTCGCCAGCGCGAAGCCCTGGGGTGCGAGGTCCGCCATGCGCTCCGTGTTGAACGACAGCGTGGCGATCATGCCGGACACGGCCGGCAGCAGCAGCTCGAGGGTGTCTGCGGCGTCGAACACCGGCTCCTTGTCCTCCTGCAGGTCCCGGTTGTAGGCCAGCGGAAGACCCTTGAGCGTCGCCATGAGGCCGGCGAGGTCGCCGATGAGCCGACCCGCCTTGCCCCGCGCCAGCTCGGCGACGTCCGGGTTCTTCTTCTGCGGCATGATCGAGGAGCCGGTCGAGTAGGAGTCGTGCAGGCGCACGAACCCGGCCTCCTTGGTGGCCCAGAAGATGACCTCCTCGGAGATCCGGGAGAGGTCCACGCCGATCATGCCCGCGACCCACGCGAACTCCGCGTAGACGTCGCGCGCCGCGGTCCCGTCGATCGAGTTCCACACGGCGGAGTCGAAGCCGAGCTCGGCGGCCACGGCGTTCGGGTCCAGGCCCAGCGTGGACCCGGCGAGGGCGCCGGATCCGTAGGGCGAGACGGCGGCCCGCGCGTCCCAGTCCACGAGGCGCTGCAGGTCGCGGGTGAACGCCCAGGCGTGCGCCAGCAGGTGGTGCGAGAGCAGGACCGGCTGCGCGTGCTGCAGGTGGGTGCGGCCGGGCATGGGCGCGAAGGGATGCGCCTCGGCCTGCTCCACGAGCGCGTCCACCGTGGCCAGCACGCCCCGGGCCACGACGCGTGCGTGGTCCCGCAGGAACATCCGCCCCAGGGTGGCGACCTGGTCGTTGCGGGAGCGGCCGGCGCGGAGCTTGCCGCCCAGCTCGGCGCCCGCGCGCTCGATCAGGCCGCGCTCGAGGGAGCCGTGGACGTCCTCGTCCGACTCGGCCGGGGCGTAGGCGCCCGAGCGCACGTCGGCCTCCAGGCGGTCGAGCGCGTCGATCATGCCGGCGAGCTCGTCGGCCGTGAGGAGCCCCGCAGTGTGCAGCACCCGGGCGTGCGCGCGCGAGCCGGCGATGTCGTAGGGCGCCAGGCGCCAGTCGAAGTGCGTGGACTTGCTCAGGGCCGCCAGGGCCTCGGACGGGCCGCCGGCGAACCGGCCGCCCCACAGGGCGCCCTCGTTGGTGCCATGGCGCGGCGTGCTGTTCTCGCTCACTGCAGGTCTCCTTGAAGGTCGGACGGACGAGGGCGGCCGGTCCCGGTGCGGGGCCGGCCGCCGTCGTCCGCGGTGCGGGATGGTCAGTCGTTGCTCAGGCGCGCGACGTCGGCCAAGTCGGCCGCACCGCCGAGCCGCTGCTCGCGCTCGGACGCGGTCTTCGCCGACAGGCCGTAGATGTCGATGAACCCGCGGGCCGAGGACTGGTCGAAGGAGTCGCCCTCGTCGTACGTCGCCAGGTTGAAGTCGTACAGGCCGGTCTCCGAGCGGCGGCCCTGGACGGTGGCGCGTCCGCCGTGGAGCTCGAGGCGGATCTCGCCGTTGACGTGCTTCTGCGTGTCGTCGATGAAGGTGTCCAGGCTCCTCTTCAGCGGGGAGAACCACTGGCCGTCGTACACCAGCTCGGTCCAGCGCTGGTCGACCTGCTTCTTGAAGCGGGCCTGCTCGCGCTCGAGGGTGACGTTCTCCAACTCGCGGTGGGCGGCGATGAGGGCCATCGCACCCGGGGCCTCGTAGATCTCACGGGATTTGATGCCCACCAGGCGGTCCTCGACGATGTCGATCCGGCCCACGCCCTGCGCACCGGCGCGCCGGTTGAGCTCCTCGATGATCTCCAGGGCGGACAGGGCGCGGCCGTCGAGGGCCGTGGGGACGCCCTGCTCGAAGGCGATGGTCACCACGTCCGGGGCCGGCGGGAAGGCCGGGTCGTCGGTGTAGTCGTAGACGTCCTTGGTGGGGCCGTTCCAGATGTCCTCGAGGAAGCCGGTCTCCACGGCGCGGCCCCAGACGTTCTGGTCGATGGAGAAGGGGTTCTTCTTGGTCGTGGCGATCGGCAGCTCGTTGCGCTCGGCGTACTCGATGGCCTTCTCGCGGGTCAGGGCGAGGTCGCGGACCGGCGCGATGCACTTGAGGTCCGGGCCCAGCGTCTGGATGGAGACCTCGAAGCGGACCTGGTCGTTGCCCTTGCCGGTGCAGCCGTGGGCGACCGTTGAGGCGCCGAACTGACGGGCCGCGGCCACCAGGTGGCGGGAGATCACGGGGCGGGAGATCGCCGAGACCAGCGGGTAGGCGTCCATGTAGAGCGCGTTGGCCTTGAGCGTGGGCATGCAGTACTGCTCCGCGAACTCGTCACGGGCGTCGGCCACGTAGGCCTCGACCGCGCCGCAGTCCAGCGCCCGCTGTCGGATGGTCTCCAGGGACTCGCCGCCCTGGCCCACGTCCACGGCGACGGCGACGACCTCGGCACCCGTGGCCTCGCCGATCCAGCCGATGGCCACGGAGGTGTCCAGGCCGCCCGAGTAGGCGAGGACGATGCGATCCTTCACGATTCTTCTCCTTATATAGAGGACATGCTCCCGGCCGCCCTCTGGCGGCCGCGCGGGGCGCGAGCCTGAGGCGTTGTCGCCCCGATCCTAGCGGTCGTATGCATATCTATGCAATGTGCGGAATATGCCTGGCGAGCAGAGCCGAAGGAGGACGACTCCTGCACACCGGGCGGTCGCGCGGCATCCACAGCGAACAAACAGCTCAGACATCTTCCACCCACGGGCTGTCACGGGTGGATCTCTGCCGACACGCCCAGGAGCTGGAGGGGCAAGAAGTGACCGATTGCGCTCTCATCGTCTCCATGACGTCATTTTGTCCACTCCTAACCGATCCGCAATGGACATATCGACATCCAGGAGCCGGAAGGACGCCGACCGCTGAGGTCGTCCACACCGCGATTTGACGCTCCCCCACCTCGGGGCGTTGACTCTTCCGTAGCCGATTCGTGATCGAACCGTTACCGAGTCCCGGGCCAGCCCGCGACGCGCACACGTCGATCCCGGATCGAAGCTCCGCCGGCCGCCCGCTGAGGGTCGTCTCGCGTCGACGGAGTCTTTGACCCGACCAAGGAGTAGACGACCCTCCGGAACGCAGCCGCGACCGGACAGGCAGGATCTCGAACCTCTCTTCGACATGACTTTCTTCACCACCTCCTCCCGCCGTGCCACCGCCACCGCCCTGACCGGCATGACCCTGGTCGGTGCCGCCGCCGCCTTCGCCGCCCCGGCGCAGGCCGCGTCCGTCGAGACCTGGGACAAGATCGCCGCCTGCGAGTCCAACGGCAACTGGGCCATCAACACCGGCAACGGCTACTACGGCGGGCTGCAGTTCTCCCTGACCTCCTGGCGCGGCGTGGGCGGCACCGGCTACCCGCACGAGGCCTCCAAGGCCGAGCAGATCAAGCGCGCCGAGATCCTGCAGGATATGCAGGGCTGGCGTGCCTGGCCCGTGTGCTCCGTCAAGGCCGGCCTCTCCGGCGCCGACACCGCCCCGGACGCGTACTCCACCACCCCGGTGCAGCGCCAGTCCACCCAGGCGTCCGCCTCCGCCGCCCAGGACTGGGCCGCCGAGCAGTCCGCCGCCGAGCAGCGCGCCGCCGAGAAGGCCGCCGCCCAGCGCGCCGCTGCCGCCGCGCACACCCCCAAGTCCGTGCTGAAGGCCGCCGAGAAGGCCAACACCGAGAATGCCACCGAGCTGGCCGCCGCCGAGGACACCGTCTTCGTGAAGCCGGGCGACTCCCTGTGGAAGATCGCCAAGACCCACAAGGTCGCCGGCGGCTGGAAGGCCCTGCACGAGGCCAACAAGGACATCATCGAGGACGCCTCCGTGATCTACGTGGGCCAGGAGCTCGTGCTCCCCACCGCCTGATCCACTCCTCGCGATCGAAGGCCCCGTCCCGCTGGGACGGGGCCTTCGTCGCCCCTGAATGCCGTCCAGACGGCCGCGCAGGACTCCAGCGATCTTCTGCGACTCCACCGTCACGACCGGGCCTCAGAAGGGCGTGCAACGGCTCCGGGCATGAGAAGGCCCCCGAGGACGTGGTCCCCGGGGGCCTTCGTGCCGTCAGGAGGGCTCAGCCGGCCATGCCGAGCAGGCGGGCGGCCACCGCGGGGGCCTCCCGCGTGCCGGCCGTGATGAGCAGCACCGTGTCGTCGCCCGCGATGGTGCCCACGATCCCCTCGACGCGCGCCTGGTCCACGACGGAGGCGAGGAACTGCGCGGCCCCGGGAGGGGTCCGCAGGACGACCAGGTTCTCCGTCGGCTCGGCGGAGAGGAGCAGCTCGCGCGCCATGGACGCGAGCCGCCCCGTCTGTGACTCGGCGCTGCGCCCGGCCACGGCCTCCTCGCCGTCGGCCGGCACCGCGTAGACCATCCCCTCGGCCCCGCGCAGGCGCACGGCGCCGAGGTCGACGAGGTCGCGCGACAGCGTGCCCTGGGTGACGGACAGCCCACGCTCGGCCAGGGCGTCCGAGAGCTCGGCCTGCGACCGGATGGCGCGCGTCTGCAGGACGTCCCGGATGGCCGCCTGGCGGGCGGTCTTCGTCGCCGGCGTGGCCATCAACGGGGGTCCTGGGCCAGGCCCGAGCGGTACAGCAGCCACGCCATGAGCGCCTTCTGCGCGTGCAGCCGGTTCTCCGCCTCGTCGAACACCACCGACTGCGGCCCGTCGATCACGTCCTCCGTGACCTCGTAGCCGCGGTAGGCCGGGAGGCAGTGCAGGAAGACCGCGTCGGAGGCGGCGCGGGCCATGGCGGCAGCGTCCACGCGGTAGTCCGCGAACAGGCGAAGGCGCTCCTCCTTCTCGTCCTCCTGGCCCATGGACACCCAGGTGTCCGTGACGACGACGTCCGCGCCGTCCAGCGCGGCGGCCGCGTCCGTGGTGACGAGCACGGATCCACCGGTCTCCCCGGCCCGCTCCTCGGCCGCGCGCACGACTGCCGGGTCGGGCAGGAAGCCCTCCGGGCCGGCGACGCGTACGTGCATGCCCGCCGTGACGCCCCCCAGCAGGTACGAGTTGGCCATGTTGTTGGCCGCGTCGCCCAGATAGGCCATCGTCAGGCCCCGCGTGCGGCCCTTGTGCTCGCGCACGGTGAGGAGGTCGGCCAGCAGCTGGCACGGGTGGTAGTCGTCGGACAGGGCGTTGACGACGGGCACGCGCGAGTGCGCCGCCATCTCCTCCAGGCCGGACTGGGCGTAGGTGCGCCACACGATGACGCCGACCATGCGCTCGAGGACGCGCGCCGTGTCCGCGATGGACTCCTTGTGGCCCAGCTGCGACTCCCCCGGGTTCACGATCAGCGGGGTGCCGCCGAGGTCGGCGATGCCGGCCGCGAAGGACACCCGGGTGCGGGTCGACGTCTTGTCGAAGAACACGATGCCGGTCTGCGGGCCCGCCAGCGGGCGGTGGCGGAAGCGGTCCGCCTTCATCTCCAGGGCCAGGTCCAGGACTTCCGCCTGCTCGGCGGGGCTCAGGTCCGTGTCCACGAGGAAGTGGCGGACGGGGACGTCGGTGCCGGGGGCGGCGGTCATGCGGTCTCCTCCTTCGGAGCGTGGGGAGTCGGAGCGGCGGCGCGGGCGGCGTGCACCAGGGCGGGCAGGGCGTCCGCGAAGCGGTCGAGGTCCGCCGCCTCCACGTTCAGGGGCGGGGCCAGGCGCAGCGTGCGGGGTCCGGTGGCGTTGAGGATCCAGCCCGCGTCCAGGCCGGCCCGCACCACGGCCGGGGCGAGACCGCCCGCGGGGGACGCGGCGGCGTCGTCGGCGAGGTCGACGCCGATCCAGAGGCCGTAGGCGCGGACGGCCGTGACCTCGGCGAGCGTCTCGAGGCGCTCGGCCAGCCGGGCGCCGACGGTGCGGACGTGGTCCAGCAGCCCCTCGGCCTCCAGGGTCTCCACGACCGCGAGGCCCGCGGCGGTGGCCAGCGGGTTCCCGCCGAACGTCGTGCCGTGCTGGCCCGGGGCGAGCAGGCGGGAGACCTGGGGGCCCACCGAGACGAGCGCGCCGATCGGCACGCCGCCTCCCAGGCCCTTGGCCAGAGTGAAGGCGTCCGGCACCACGGGCGCGCCGGACCCCGTGACTTGCGGGTTCTGGAAGGCGAACCAGGTGCCCGTGCGGCCGACGCCGGACTGGACCTCGTCCAGGATCATCAGCGCGCCCGCCTCACGCGTGAGGTCCCGAACGCGGGCGAGGTATGCGGCGGGCCAGCCATGCACGCCGGCCTCGCCCTGGACCGGCTCGAGGACGACGGCGGCCACCGTCCGGCCCTCGGCGTCGGGGGCGAGGGCCGCGGCGAGGGCCCCGGCGTCGCCGCCGGCGATGAACTCGACACCGCCGGGCAGCGGCTCGAACGGCGCCCGGTAGGCCTCCTTGTGGGTCAAGGCCAGGGCGCCCATGGTGCGGCCGTGGAAGGCGCGCTCCATGGCGAGGACGCGCGTGCGGCGTCCGGTGGGATCCTGCGTGCCGTGGCGGCGGGCCAGCTTGAGGGCGGCCTCGTTGGCCTCGGTGCCGGAGTTGCAGAAGAAGACCGAGGAGCCCTCGGGCAGGCCGGCCCGGTCCAGGAGGGCCTCGGCCAGCCGGACCTGCGGCTCCGAGGTGAAGAGGTTGGACACGTGGCCGAGGGTGGCCACCTGCCGCGAGACGGCCTCCACGACCGCCGGGTGGGCGTGGCCGAGGGAGTTCACGGCGATGCCGGCCACGAGGTCCGTGTACTCGCGCCCGTCGGCGTCCCAGACGGACGTGCCGCTGCCGCGTACGAGCGCGCGTGCGGGGGCGCCGAACACGCCGGTCAGTGCGTGGGCGTAGCGCGCCAGCAGCTCCTCCTGGGGGGCCGCGGGATCGGTGCCGGGTGCGGTGCTCATGCGTCCTCCTGGGCGGTGGCGGTGGTGGGCGCCGACGCGGGTCGCGTGGCGGGGGTGGGATCCGGGACGACCTGCGTGCCGACGCCGTCCGAGGTGAACACCTCGAGCAGCATCGAGTGCGGGCGGCGGCCGTCCACCACGTGCGCACGGTGGACGCCGGAGTCGACGGCGTGCAGGCACGCGGCCATCTTGGGGATCATCCCGGACTGCAGGCCCGGAAGGAGTCCGCGCAGCTGGCTCGCCGTGAGGGAGCTGATCAGGGAGTCACGGTCCGGCCAGTCGGCGTAGAGCCCCTCGACGTCCGTGAGGAGCACGAGCTTCGCGGCCCCGAGCCCGGCGGCCAGGGCCGCGGCGGCGGTGTCCGCGTTCACGTTGAGCACCTCCCCGGTGGGCTCGCCGTCGTCCCCGATCTCCGGGGCGACCGAGGAGACCACGGGAATCCGGCCGGCGTCGATCACGTCCCGGATGGCCTCCGGGTTCACCGCGGTGACCTCGCCCACCAGGCCGAGGTCCACGGTCTCGCCGTCCACGACGGCGCCCGTGCGGCGGGCGCGGAACAGCCCGGCGTCCTCGCCCGAGGAGCCGACCGCATACGCACCGTGGGAGTTGATCAGCCCGACGAGCTCGCGGCCGACCTGTCCGGTGAGCACCATGCGGACGACCTCCATGGCCTCCGGCGTGGTGACGCGCAGGCCGCCGCGGAACTCGGACTCGATGCCCAGCCGCTCGAGCATCGCGTTGATCTGCGGGCCGCCGCCGTGGACCACCACGGGGTGCACGCCCACGTGGTGGAGGAACACGACGTCCTCCGCGAAGGCCCGGCGCAGCTCGTCCGAGACCATCGCGTTGCCGCCGTACTTGATCACCATCGTGGCGCCGGCGAAGCGCTGGACCCACGGCAGCGCCTCGACGAGCACCTCGGCCTTGCTGGCGGCGCGCTCGAGCCGCTGCGCCGTGGAGAGCACGGGCACGGACGGCGTGGTGGGGTCGGCGGGGGCGGGCTGGCCGGTCATGGGGTCACCTCAGGTGGAGTAGGCGGAGTTCTCGTGGACGTAGTCGTGGGTGAGGTCGTTGGTCCACAGCTCCACGACGGCGTCGCCCGCGTGGAGGTCGATCTCGATGACCACCTCGCGGCCGGAGAGGTCCACGCCCGCGCGGGAGTCCCCGACGCCGGCGGCCCGGCACACCTGCACCCCGTTGAAGGAGACGTCCAGGGCGTCGGCGTCGAAGGGGGCCACCTCCTCCGGGACCGTGCCGACCGCGGAGATGACCCGGCCCCAGTTGGGGTCCTGGCCGAAGATGGCGGTCTTGAGCAGGTTGGAACGGGAGACGGCGCGGGCCACGGCCTCGCCGGCGTCCTCGTCCGAGGCGTTGACCACGCGGATGAGGACGTCATGCCCGGCGCCCTCGGCGTCGCCGACGAGCTGACGGGCCAGGTCCGCGCAGACGGCGTGGAGGGCCGCGCCGAACTGCGTGGGCTCGGGGGCCACGCCGGACGCGCCGGACGCGAGCAGCACGACCGTGTCGTTCGTGGACATGCAGCCGTCCGAGTCCACGCGGTTGAACGTGGTGCGCACGGCCTCCTCGAGGGCGGCCCGGAGGGCCGCGGCCGGCAGGTCGGCGTCGGTGGTGACCACGCAGAGCATGGTGGCCATGCCCGGGGCCAGCATGCCGGCGCCCTTGGCCATGCCGCCGACGGTCCAGCCCTCGCCGGAGGCCTGCGCCTCCTTGGGCACGGTGTCGGTGGTCATGATGGCCAGGGCGGCGTCGGCCCCGCCGTCCTCCGCCAGCCCCGCGGCGGCCGCGTCCACGCCGGCCAGCAGCGTGTCCAGCGGCAGGCGCTCGCCGATCAGGCCGGTCGAGCAGACCACGACGTCCCCCGCTGACACGCCCAGCGCCTCGGCGGCGTGCTCGGCGGTGCGGTGGGCGTCCTGGAAGCCGGCATGCCCGGTGGCGGCGTTGGCGCCCCCCGAGTTGAGCACGACGGCGTCGGCGCGCCCGTCCGTCAGCACCTGCCGAGACCACCGCACGGGGGCGGCGGCGACGCGGTTGGTGGTGAACACGCCGGCGGCGGTGTGGGACGGGCCGTCGTTGACGACGACGGCGACGTCCGGCTTCCCGGACGGCTTCAGGCCCGCCGTGACGCCGGCGGCGCGGAAGCCCTGTGCTGCGGTGACGCTCACGGCGCGACCCCCTGGATCTCGAGCCCCAGCTGCTCCGGCAGGCCGAGGGCGATGTTCATGGACTGGAGGGCGCCGCCGGCGGTCCCCTTGGTGAGGTTGTCGAGGGCGGCGGTGACGATCACACGGCCGGCGTGGGGGTCCACGGCGAGCTGCATGACGACGTGGTTCGAGCCCACGACGGCCTTCGTCGTCGGCCACTGCCCCTCCGGCAGCAGGTGGACGAAGCGCTCGGGGCCGTAGGCGTCCTCCCACGCGGCCCGGACCCGGTCCGCGGTCACGCCCTCCTTCAGGCGGGCGGTGGCGGTGGCGAGGATGCCGCGGGGCATGGGGGCGAGCGTGGGCGTGAAGGAGATCTGCACCGGCTCGCCGGCGGCCTGCGCGAGGCCCTGCTCGATCTCCGGGGTGTGCCGGTGGCCGCCGCCCACGCCGTAGGGGCTCATGCCGCCCATGACCTCGGAGCCGAGCAGGTGCGGCTTCGCGGCCCTGCCCGCGCCGGAGGTGCCGGAGGCGGCGACGATGACGACGTCCCGCGGCTCCAGCAGCCCGGCGGCGAAGCCGGGGGCGAGGGCGAGGATCGAGGTGGTCGGGTAGCAGCCGGGGACGGCGATGCGCGTGGCCCCGGCCAGCCTCTCCCGCTGCCCCGGCAGCTCGGGCAGGCCGTAGGGCCAGGTGCCGGCGTGGTCCGTGCCGTAGAAGCGCTCCCAGTCGGCGGCGGACTCGAGGCGGTGGTCCGCTCCGGCGTCGATGACGAGGGTCCGTGGGGACCGCTCGGCCAGCTCCGCCGCCACGGCCGCGGAGGCGCCGTGCGGCAGGGCGAGGACGACGACGTCGTGCCCGGCCAGGACGTCCGCCGTGGTGTCGTCGAGGACGCGGTCCGCGAGCGCGTGCAGGTGCGGCTGGAGGGAGCCCAGGCGCTCGCCGGCGTTGGAGTGGGCGGTGATGGCGCCGATCTGCACCTCGGGGTGGCCCGCGAGCAGGCGCAGGACCTCTCCCCCGGCGTAGCCGCTGGCCCCGGAGACGGCGACGGTGAATGTCATGGCGTCACCCTAGCGCATCTATGCAGAGGCTGGAATATCTATGCGAAGTACGACGGCGCGCTCGTCCGCCGCCCCCGGGGGCACCTAGAGTGCGGAGCATGAGCACCCACGCCGAGATCCCCGCCCGCCACCACGCGATCATCGCCGAGGAGGTCGGCGGCCCCGAGGTCCTGCGCTGGACCGAGACCGCCGTCCCGACCCCCGGCGCCGGAGAGGTGCTGGTGCGGACGGCCGCGGCGGGCCTGAACTTCATCGAGACCTACCAGCGCTCCGGCGTCTACGCCGTCCCGCACCCCTTCACCCCCGGGAGCGAGGGGTCGGGCGTCGTCGTCGCGCTGGGCCCCGGCGTGGACGAGGCGCTGCGGGGCGCGCGCGTGGCGACCGCCGCCGGCCGCGGCACCTACGCCGAGCACTTCACGGCCCCGGCGGACCAGCTGCTGCACGTGCCCGCGGGCGTGGACCTGGCCGACGCCGCCGCGCTGCCCCTGCAGGGCATGACCGCCCACTACCTGTGCCGCTCCACGTTCCCCGTGGAGCCCGGGCATGTCGTCGCCCTCACCGCGGGGGCCGGCGGCGTGGGCCTGCTCCTGACCCAGCTGGCCGCGGCCCGGGGCGCCACGGTCATCACGGCCGCCTCGACGGAGGACAAGCGCGCGCTTTCGGCGGCCGCCGGGGCCTCCGCGGCTGTGCCCTACGCCGAGCTGCGGCAGACCGTCCTGGACGCCACCGGCGGTGAGGGCGCCCACGCGGTGTTCGACGGCGTCGGTGCGGACACCTTCGAGGACTCGCTGGCCTCCCTGCGCGTGCGGGGCACGCTGGTGCTCTTCGGCGGCGCCTCCGGCCAGGTGCCCCCGTTCGACCTCCAGCGGCTGAACTCCGGCGGCGGGCTCTACGTCACCCGGCCGTCCCTGGCCCACTACACCCGCACCGCCGAGGAGACCGCCTGGCGCGGCAGAGAGCTCTTCGACGCCTGGTCCGCCGGCGCGCTGGACGTGCGGATCGGCGCCCGGGTGCCCCTGGCGGAGGCCGGCCGCGCGCACACCCTGCTGGCGTCGCGGGCCACCACGGGCAAGGTGCTGCTCCCCCTCTCCTGACGACCGTGTGGCGGGTCCCCCACCCCAGGTGAACAACAGGTGAACTAGGCTGGGTCGGTCCTGGACCGCCCGCGCGTCGTCCCCCGCCCCGTCCTCACTCCCACGCCGGGGCCCAGCGCGACGACGACGCCCGACCCCTCGCTCCCGGGGGTGAAGGGGTGCGGGACGGCGTAGACGCCGGAGCGCTGGTAGGTCTCGATGTAGTTCA
>NZ_JAKRNH010000053.1:0-16452 GCF_022346985.1 Micrococcus sp. ACRRV | reverse complement strand
GCCGTCCGCGGGGCCGTCATGGCCGCCGTCCGGGAGCACGGGCGTGTGCCCCGGGGCGGGCTCCGCGAGGCGGTCGACGGGACCGGCCGCCTGGGCGCGCACACCCCGGACGACGCCCAGTGGGAGCGGGCCGTGGCGGGACTCCTGGGGGACGGCCTCCTCGTGGCCCACGACGACGGCGCCCTCGCCTTCCCCGCCTGATGCGCCGGGGGCGGAACCGCGCGTCGCCGCCCCGGGGATCGGCCGTCAGAGGCTGCGGATCATGCGGGTGTTGCCGAGGGTGTTGGGCTTGACCCTGGCCAGGTCCAGGAACTCGGCGACGCCCTCGTCCGTGGAGCGCAGCAGCTCCGCGTAGACCTCCGGGTCCACGGCGGACTGGTCCGCCATCACCTCGAATCCGTGGCGGCGGAAGAACTCGACCTCGAAGGTCAGGCAGAACACCCGCGCCACTCCCACCTCGCGGGCCCGCTCCAGGAGCGCGGTGAGGATCCGGTGCCCGACGCCGGCACCCAGCCAGGCGTCCGCCACGGCCAGGGTCCGCACCTCGGCGATGTCCTGCCACATCACGTGCAGGGCACCGAAGCCGGCGAGCGAGCCGTCCTCCGCCTCGGCCACCATGAACTCCTGGATGGACTCGTAGAACGCCACGGCCTCCTTCTGCAGGAGCAGGCGCCGTTCGGCCAGGGGGGACACCAGCGCGCGGATCGCGGGCACGTCCTGCGTGCGGGCCGGGCGGACGGTGACGACGGGGGCGGCAGGCATGTCCGCCAGTCTAGGACCGGGCCCCGGGGCGGCCGACGGATGTCCACACCCCGGACGCGCGAAGGCCCCCGTCCCGGACGGATCCGGGGCGGGGGCCCACGAGGGGCTCGTCAGGCTCAGGCCTGCTGCTCGCCCTCGTTCTCGGCGGACTGGCCGTTCAGGAACTTGTCCTGCGCGCCGTCGATGCCCTTGTGGGCGAGGTCGGCGTGCTGGCCCAGCTTGTCACCGTGCTGCTCCTGCGCGGCGTCCACCTGCTCGTTGATCTTGTCGGAGTTCTCGTTCGCGAGGTTCTTCACGTCGTCGAAGCCCACCATGGTGCTCCTCCTTCTGTTCGGGGGCTGCCCGCGGTCCGGGGGACGGGAACCGCCTCCCTGCCGGGCAGGACCACCGGGAGCGGTCGTGACCCACACTGGCATCATGTGGGCCCGTCGTCCACCCCTCACCGGGAGAATTTCCCAGGCGTTCCCGGGTGGACCGGGTCGCCCCCGGTCAGGGACGGGTCAGTCGCGGGAGACGGCGTTCTTCACGCCCTCGGCGGCGCCCTTGACGGCGTCCCCGGCGGACCGCGCGGCGTCCTTGGCGGACGCGGCGGCGGACTCGGTCCTGCCCTCGGCCTCGAGGTGCGAGTCGCCAGTGGCCTCGCCGACGGCGCCCTTCGCGTCGCCCTTGAGCTTGTCGAACGTGTTGCCCATGTCAGCCATGTCGGTCTCCTTCGGTGTCGGGCGCCGAGGCGCTCGCCCCGACGGTCCGCACAGAGAACGCCCGAGGCGGGACGGGGGTCAACCCCCACCCCGCCTCGAGCGTGGCGTCACCGGCGCGCGGCCGGTCAGTCCAGGCGCGCCCCGAGGGCACTGCCGGCCTCCGGGCCGTCCTGGCCCGCGTCATCCCCGCGGGGGACGTCCGCACCGGGGGCCTCGCGGCCCTCCACCGGGGCGTCGGCGGCCGCCGGGAGCGCCGCGGGCTCGGCCGCGTCGTCGCCCTCGAGCGCCGCGCGCCCGCCGGCGAACGCGAACGTCAGCTCGGCGCCCTCCCCCTCGCCCGTGGCGTCCACGGTGATGAGGGAGCCGGCCGGGATCTCGCCGAAGAGGATCTTCTCCGAGAGCTGGTCCTCCACCATCTGCTGGATGGTGCGGCGCAGCGGGCGCGCGCCCATGGCCGGGTCGTAGCCGCGGTCCGCGAGCAGGTCCTTGGCGGCCGGGGTGAGCTCGATGGACAGGTCCTGCTCCGCCAGGCGCTTGGCCAGGCGGGAGACGAACAGGTCCACGATCTCCACGATCTCGTGCTTCTGCAGCTGCGGGAACACGATCACGTCGTCCACGCGGTTGAGGAACTCGGGGCGGAAGTGCTGGCGCAGCTCTTCGCGCACCTTGCCCTTCATCCGCTCGTAGCCGGTGGAGGTGTCGGTGGAGGACTGGAAGCCCGTCATGACGCCCTTGGAGATGTCCCGGGTGCCGAGGTTCGTGGTCATGATGATCACGGTGTTCTTGAAGTCCACCACGCGGCCCTGCGAGTCGGTCAGGCGACCGTCCTCGAGGATCTGCAGCAGCGAGTTGAAGAGGTCGGCGTGCGCCTTCTCCACCTCGTCGAACAGCACCACGGAGAACGGGCGACGGCGGACCTTCTCGGTGAGCTGGCCGCCCTCCTCGTAGCCCACGTAGCCGGGGGGCGCGCCGAACAGGCGCGAGACCGTGTGCTTCTCCTGGAACTCGGACATGTCCAGGGTGATGAGCGCGTCCTCGTCGCCGAAGAGGAACTCGGCCAGGGACTTGGCCAGCTCCGTCTTGCCGACGCCGGTGGGGCCGGCGAAGATGAACGACCCCGAGGGGCGGTTCGGGTCTTTCAGGCCGGCACGGGTGCGGCGGATGGCGCGGGACAGGGACTTGATGGCCTCGTCCTGGCCGATGACGCGCTGGTGGAGCTCGGCCTCCATGTTGCGCAGGCGGTCCGTCTCCTCCTCGGTGAGCTTGAACACCGGGATGCCGGTGGAGAGGGAGAGCACCTCGGCGATGAGGTCCTCGTCCACGGTGGCGACGGCGGCGTCCTGGCCGGCCCTCCAGGCCTGCTCCTTCTGCTCCCGCTCCTCCTCGAGCTGCTTCTCCTGGTCCCGCAGGCGGGCGGCGCCCTCGAAGTCCTGGCCGTCGATCGCGGCCTCCTTCTGCGCCTTGACCTCGGCGATGCGCTCCTCGTAGGCCTTGACCTCCGGGGGCACGGTCATGCGGCGGATGCGCAGGCGCGCGCCGGCCTCGTCGATGAGGTCGATGGCCTTGTCCGGCAGGTGGCGGTCGGAGATGTAGCGGTCCGCCAGGGAGGCCGCCGCGGACAGCGCGCCGTCCGTGATGGAGACCTTGTGGTGGGCCTCGTAGCGGTCCCGGAGGCCGCGCAGGATCTGCGTGGCGTCCTCCACCGAGGGCTCGGGCACCTGGATCGGCTGGAAGCGGCGCTCCAGCGCGGCGTCCTTCTCGATGTGCTTGCGGTACTCGTCCAGCGTGGTGGCGCCGATGGTCTGCAGCTCACCGCGGGCGAGCATCGGCTTGAGGATGCTGGCGGCGTCGATCGCACCCTCGGCGGCGCCGGCGCCGACCAGGGTGTGGATCTCGTCGATGAACAGGATGATGTCCCCGCGGGTGCGGATCTCCTTGAGCACCTTCTTCAGGCGCTCCTCGAAGTCGCCGCGGTAGCGGGAGCCCGCCACGAGCGAGCCGAGGTCCAGCGAGTACAGCTGCTTGCCCTTGAGGGTCTCCGGGACGTCGCCGCGCTCGATCGCCTGGGCCAGGCCCTCGACGACGGCGGTCTTGCCGACGCCCGGCTCGCCGATGAGCACGGGGTTGTTCTTGGTGCGGCGGGAGAGGACCTGCATGACGCGCTCCATCTCCTGGGCGCGGCCGATCACGGGGTCCAGCTTGCCGTCGTGCGCGGCGGCCGTGAGGTTGCGGCCGAACTGGTCCAGGACCACGGAGCCGGCGTTCTGGCCCTCCGAGCCGCCCTGGCCGACGCCCGCGCCGGCGGTCTCCTTGCCGCCCTGGGCGCCGCCCTGGTAGCCGGAGAGCAGCTGGATGACGGTCTGGCGGACGCGGTTGAGGTCCGCGCCGAGCTGCACGAGGACCTGGGCGGCCACGCCCTCGCCCTCGCGGATCAGGCCCAGCAGGATGTGCTCGGTGCCGATGTAGTTGTGGCCCAGCTGCAGCGCCTCGCGCAGGGACAGCTCGAGCACCTTCTTGGCGCGCGGCGTGAAGGGGATGTGGCCGGGCGGGTTCTGCTGCCCCTGGCCGATGTCCTCCTGGACCTTCTCCCGGACGGCGGCCAGGGAGATGTCCATGGACTCGAGGGCCTTGGCCGCCACGCCCTCGCCCTCGTGGATCAGGCCGAGCAGGATGTGCTCGGTGCCGATGTAGCTGTGGTTGAGCATGCGCGCCTCTTCCTGGGCGAGCACGACCACACGACGGGCACGGTCGGTGAATCTCTCGAACATGGGCACACTCCTTGCGTCGGTTCGGGTCGAGACTACGCAGGGGCGCCGGTGCCCGGCGGTGCTGTTCGCCACAGGGGGAAGCCCCGGGGCCCGCCCGACGCGCGGGGCTCAGGGGCGCTCGGCGCCCCCGGGCCCGGCGGGGGCGTCGCCGCGACGACGCGCGGCCCACTCCCGGGCCTCGGCCTCCTCGCGGGCCGCGCGGGCGTCCTCGCCCCGGCGCTGGCGCGCCTCGCGCTCGGCGGTGTCCGAGCGCAGCAGCGAGCGCATGACCAGCCAGAAGACCAGGCCGATCCCGACGGACGGGGCCAGGACGGAGAAGTACTCCCAGAAGGCTGCCACGGTCAGGCCTCCGGCTTGAGGAGCGGGAAGAGGATGGTCTCGCGGATGCCGGCGTCGGTGAACAGCATGACCAGGCGGTCGATGCCCAGGCCGATGCCGCCCATGGGCGGGGCGCCGTACTCGAGGGCGCGGAGGAAGTCCTCGTCCAGCTGCATGGCCTCGTCGTCGCCGTCGGCGGCCTTCAGGGACTGCTCGGTGAGGCGCTCGCGCTGGATCACGGGGTCGATCAGCTCGGAGAACGCGGTGCCGCGCTCCATGCCGCCGATGATCAGGTCCCAGGCCTCGATCACGCGGTCGTCGTCGCGGTTCGGGCGGGCCAGGGGCTGGGCGGCCGGCGGGTAGTCGTACACGAAGGTCGGGTTCATCAGGGTGGGCTCGACGATCTCGCCGAACAGCTCGATGACCAGCTTCTGGGCGTCCCACTTCGGATCCACCTTGACGTCGTGCTCCGCGGCGATGGCGCGCAGGGTCTCGGCGTCGGTGTCCGGGGTGACCTCGCGGCCCACGGCCTCGGACAGGCCCGGGTACACGGAGACCCAGGCCCACTCGCCGTCGAGGTCGATGACGCCCCGGGAGGTCTCGATCCGACGGCCCGCGCCGATCGCGTCCGCGGCGTTGAGGATGATCTCCTTGATGCGGTCGGCCATGACGTGCATGTCCGCCCATGCCTCGTAGGACTCGAGGGTGGTGAACTCGGGCGAGTGCGTGGAGTCCACGCCCTCGTTGCGGAACACGCGGCCGAGCTCGTAGACGCGCTCGATGCCGCCCACGACGGCGCGCTTGAGGTACAGCTCGGTGGCGATGCGCAGGGTCATGTCCTGGTCGAACGCGTTGAGGTGCGTCTCGAACGGGCGGGCCTGGGCGCCGCCGTGGACCAGCTGCAGGATGGGGGTCTCGACCTCCACGTAGCCGTGGGACTCGAGGGTGCGGCGCACGGCGGAGGTGATCTTGGCGCGCTTGTAGACCATCTCGCGCGCCTCGTCGCGGACGATCAGGTCCGTGTAGCGCTGGCGGACGCGGGTCTCCTCGTTGAGGTCCGCGTGGAGCACGGGCAGCGGGCGCAGGGCCTTGGAGGCCATCTCCCAGGCGGCGGCCTGGATGGAGAGCTCACCGCGGCGGGAGACGATCACGCGGCCGGTCACGGAGAGGAAGTCGCCGAGGTCCACGGACTTCTTCCACTCGCCCAGGGACTCCTCGCCGACCTCGGCCAGGGACACCATGACCTGCAGGCGCACGGCCTCACCG
This sequence comes from Micrococcus sp. ACRRV, assembly GCF_022346985.1. NCBI lineage: Bacteria > Bacillati > Actinomycetota > Actinomycetes > Micrococcales > Micrococcaceae > Micrococcus > Micrococcus sp. ACRRV. Next base: position 10,637 of record NZ_JAKRNH010000053.1, on the reverse strand, counting down.
GCGGCGCCCGACTCCTGGAGGGTGGCGAAGCAGAGCTTGCCGGTGTTGCGCAGGAACACGACGCGGCCGGTCACGGAGACCTCGGGGCCCTCCTCCCAGCCGGCCTCGTGCTTGCCGTCGAACTTTGCGCGGACCGCGGCCAGGGAGTGCGTGCGGGGCACCTGCACGGGGTAGGCCTGGCGGCCGGAGGTCAGCAGCTGCTCGCGCTTGGCGGCGCGCACGGCCTGCTGGTCGTGGTGGTCGACGGCGGCGGGGGCGGGGTTCTCGGGGGTCACGGTCCCCCAGTCTACCGAGGGTCAGCCGCGCGCCTCGGGGTTGACGAGGGCGGGCGCCTCGCCGTCCGTCGCCATGCCGATCGCGTTGCGGGCGGTGAGCTCGGCCATCGCCGCGCGGGCGTCGCGCGTGGCGGAGCCGAGGTGGGGCAGGAGCATCACGTTGGGCAGCTCGGCGAGGCCCTCGGCCATCGCGGGCTCGTCCTCGTAGACGTCGAAGCCCGCGCCGAAGAGCCGCCCCTCGCGCAGCGCCGTCACGAGCGCGGCCTCGTCCACCACGGGGCCGCGGGCCGTGTTGACGAGCACGGCGTCGTCCTTCATCCGCGCGATCACGTCCTCGTCCACGAGGTGGCGCGTGTCCTCCGTGAGGGGGACGTGGAGGGAGAGGACGTCCGCGGTCTCCACGAGCTCCTCCCAGCGCACCTGGCGGACGCGGCCGGCCAGGTCGCCGAGCTCCTCGGCCGGGACCTCGCGGTGCGCGGGCGGGCGCGGCGCGAAGACGACCTCCATGCCGAACGCCAGCGCGCGCTCGGCCACCGCCCTGCCGATCCGGCCGAAGCCGGCCAGGCCCAGCGTCGCGCCGACGACGTCCTTGCCCACCAGCATGTCGGCCCGCCAGCCCTCGAACCGGCCCTCGCGCATCATCCGCTCCCCCTCCACGGCGCGGCGGGTCACGCCGAGGATGAGGAGGAGGGCGATGTCCGCCGTCGCGGCGGTGAGCACGTCCGGGGTGTTGCCCACCAGGATCCCGTGCTCCGTGGCCGCGGGGACGTCCACGTTGTCGAAGCCCACGGCGTAGTTGGCGATGCCCTTGACGCGGGCACGGGCGAGCAGGTCCGCGTCGTAGCGCTGGTCCAGGGCGCCCACCACGACGTCGTACTCGCCCGAGGCGCACAGGTCGGCGAGCGCCGCGTTCCCGCCGACGTCGCCGCCGCGCACCACCTCGCCGGCCTCGCGGAGCATGCCCAGGCCAGGCTCGGGCAGGTCGGCCATCAGCAGGAATCGGGGGGACATGGCAGCTCGCTCTCGTGGGGGCCGGGAGGTGACCAGGCTAACGGCGCGCGGGGACGACGGGGAGGGCCCTTGGGCTTATAGTTGACGAAAATCAATCATTGACGTGTGTCAATCACCGAAGGACCCCATGAGCACCACCACCGCCCCGCCCGCGACGGCCGGCCCGGCCGCCGTCGGGAACTCCCCCGCCGTCCCCTCACTGGAGAGGGCCGCCGACGACGCCGCCCGCCACCGCACCGTGCTGCGCGCCCTCACGGGCCTGCTGCTCGGCATGTTCGTCTCGATGATCGCCAACACGGTGGTCTCCACCTCCATGCCGGTGATCATCAGCGACATCGGCGGTGACCAGACCGCCTACACCTGGGTGATCACCGCGGCCCTGCTGGCCACCGCGATCGCCACCCCCATCTGGGGCAAGCTGGCCGACCTCGTGGACCGCAAGGTCCTCTTCCAGGTGGCCCTGGTGCTCTTCGTGGCCGCCTCCGCGGCCGCCGGCTTCACCACCGACCCGACCTTCCTGATCGTCTGCCGCGTGATCCAGGGCCTGGGCGGCGGCGGCCTGGCCGCGCTCAGCCAGGTCATCATGGCGGACATCATCAGCCCCCGCGAGCGGGGCCGCTACGCGGGCCTGTTCGGCGCCGTCATGGCCGTGGCCACCGTGGGCGGCCCGCTCGCCGGCGGCATCATCACCGACCTCTGGGGCTGGCGCTGGAACTTCTTCGTGTCCCTGCCGTTCGCGCTCGTGGCGCTGGTGATGGTGCAGCGCACCCTGCACCTGCCCGCGCGCGAGTCCCGCAAGGTCTCCATCGACTACCTCGGCATCGTGCTGCTCTCCACCGCCACCGCACTGCTGCTGATCTGGGTGACCAACGCCGGCCACCAGTTCGACTGGGCCAGCGCCACCACCGCCTGGATGCTCGGCGGCGCCGCACTGGCCGCCGTGCTGTTCGTCGTCGTCGAGCTCACGGTGGCCGAGCCCCTGATCCCGCTGACCCTGTTCCGAGACCGCACCTTCACCCTGGGCACGATCGCGTCGATCGCCACCGGCCTGGCCATGTTCGGCGCGTCCGTCTACCTGTCCCAGTACATGCAGCTCGCCCGCGGCGCGACCCCGACCCAGGCCGGCCTCATGACCATCCCGATGATCGTCGGCCTGCTCGTGTCCTCCACGGTGATCGGCGGCGTCATCACCCGCACCGGCGTGTGGAAGCGCTGGCTCGTGATCGGCGCCGTCCTGCTGATCGCCGGCGCCGCGATGCTCGGCACCCTGCACTACGACACCTCGTTCTGGCTGGTGTCCCTCTACATGTTCCTGCTCGGCGCCGGCGTCGGCATGACCATGCAGAACCTCGTGCTCGTGGTGCAGAACACCACGGACCCGCGCCAGATGGGCGTCGCCAGCTCCGGCGTGACCTTCTTCCGCTCCCTCGGCGGCACGATCGGCGTCGCCTTGATGGGCGCCGTGGTGGCCAACGTGGTCCCGGACCAGGTGGAGCAGCGCAGGACGGACATCGGCGCGGCCCTGGCGTCCCTCGGCCCGGCGGGCGCGGAGTGGGCCCAGCGCCTGCAGTCCGGCTCGCTGCCGCGCGTCGCGGAGATGCCGGACGCCCTGCGCGTGATCTTCGAGGACGTCTATGCCACGGGCATCTCCCAGGCGTTCCTGGTGGGCGTGCCGCTGGCCGTGGTCGCCCTGGCGGCCATCCTGTTCCTGCCGAACATCCCGCTGGGCCACATGACCACCACGGAGCGGATCGACGCCGAGCGCGCCGACCTCGCCACCGTCAGCGTGCCGCAGGCCATGCAGACCCTGCCCGCCACCGGCTCGACGCCCGTGGTCGCCCAGGCCCAGGTGCAGGAGGCCGCCCCGGCTTCGACGACGACGACGCCGGCCCCCGCCGCTCGTGCCCTGCGTGTCCCCGCCGGGCTGCGCGAGCGCCGCATCGCCCCCGCGGGCACCAGGCGCTCCACCGCGTGGCGGGCCACGGCCAGCGCCCTGGCCGCCGGCGCCGCGGCCGCGGCGTTCGTCCCGCTGCTGCGCCGCTCCCGCCGTGGCTGACCCGGCCGACCACGGGTCGGACGGCCGCGGGACCGGGGCCGATGCATTCGCGCCGGAGGCGTTCGACGCCGCCGTGCGCGAGCTGGAGGGCTCGTTCAACCGGCTGGTCCGCCAGTACCGGGCCACGCTGGCCCGGCAGGCCGAGGCGGTCCACCCCGGTCTCCCCCTGGGTGCCATGAAGGCGTTCGTGGCGATCTGCCACCGCGGCCCGCTCACGCCCTCGGACCTGGCCGAGCACTTGATGCTGGACCGGACGCAGATCTCCCGGGTGCTCAAGGACCTGGAGGGGGACGGGCTCATCCATCGCGAGCCCGACCCCCGGGACCGCCGCTCCGCCCTGCTCACGGCCACCGACGAGGCCCGGGCCCGGCTCGATGCCGTCCGCCAGGGCCCGGCGGGGGGCGGCACCCGCGCCCGCCTGCAGCGCTGGGACCTCGAGGACGTGCGCGCCCTCAGCGCCCTGCTGCGCCGGTTCGTGGACGAGCGGGAGGACCCCGCCGCCGACGACGCCTGCCGCCCCTGAACGGGGCGTGTCGGCGTCGTCGTCAGGAGCGGCGTCGTCGTGGCCTCGCCGGACCGGCCGCGCTCACCAGATGGTGACGCGCTCCTCCGGGGCCAGCCACATGGGGTCGCCCTCGCGCGTGCCGTAGGCGGTGTGGAAGGCGTCCAGGTTCTTCACCACCTGGTTGCAGCGGAACTCGTTGGGCGAGTGCGGGTCGGAGGCGATGCGGGTGACCATGGTCTCCGGGCGGGTCAGCTGCCGCCACACGGCGGCCCAGGCCTGGAAGAACTCGCGGTCGCCGGAGGACTCGTCCTCGGTGGAGCCGTCCTGCTCCTCCCGCCAGATCTCCAGGGCCTGGTGGGCGATGCCCAGGCCGCCGAGGTCGCCGATGTTCTCCCCGAGGGTGAACTCGCCGTTGACCTGCCGGTCCGGGGCCTCCGCCGGGGACAGCGCCGAGTACTGCGCCACGAGGCGGCCGGTGCGCTCGGCGAAGGCCTCGCGGTCCTGCTCCGTCCACCAGTCGTGGAGGCGGCCGGAGCCGTCGTAGCGGGAGCCCTGGTCGTCGAAGCCGTGGCCGATCTCGTGGCCGATCACGGCGCCGATCCCGCCCAGGTTCGCGGCCATGGACCGCTCCGGGTCGAAGAACGGGGGCTGCAGCAGGGCCGCGGGGAAGACGATCGCGTTCTCCAGCGGCGTGTAGTAGGCGTTCACGGTCTGCGGGGTCATGTGCCACTCGCGGGGGTCCGGGCCCGTCTCGATCTTCGCGAGGTCCCGGTCCCACTCGAAGCGGTCCACGGCGCGGGCGCAGCCCACGAGGTCGCCGGGGGTGAGCTCCAGCGCGGAGTAGTCCCGCCACGCCTCGGGGAAGCCGACCATCGGACGGAACATGGCGAGCTTCTCCAGCGCACTCTGCCGGGTCTGCTCGCCCATCCAGTCCAGGGCGTCGATGGAGCGGCGGTAGGCCTCCAGGAGCAGGCCCACGAGCTGGTCCATGGCGGCCACGTGGCCCTCCGGGAAGTGGCGGGCCACGTAGAGCCGGCCCACGTCCTCCCCCACGCCGCCGTTGACGAACGCGACGGCGCGCTTCCAGCGCGGGCGCACCTCCTGCGTGCCGGCCAGGCGTCGGCCGTAGAAGGAGAAGTTCTCCTGCACGAACGCGTCCGGCAGGAACCCGGCCCGCGACCGCAGCACCTGCAGCGTCAGCCAGGCCTTCCAGTCGGCCAGGTCCGCGGCGTCCGGGCCCTCCAGCAGCGCCTGGACGCCGGTGAGGAAGTCCGGCTGCCACACGACGACCTCGTCCGCGCGGGCGTCGGCGGCGCCGATCCCCTCGAGCCAGCCCGGGGCCAGGGGCAGCAGCTCCAGGAGCTGATCCCGGGTGAGCAGGTTGTAGCGGGCCACGGCGTCCCGGGAGCGGACCACGTCCCAGTGGTGCGCGGCGATGCGCTTCTCCAGGGCCACCACGCGCTCGCCCAGGGCGGCCGCGCCGGCCTCGTCCCCGCCGACGCCGGCCAGCGCGAACAACCGACCCACGTGCTCGGTGTACTGCGCGAGGATCTCCGCGTAGGCCTCCTCGCGGTAGTAGGACTCGTCCGGCAGGCCCAGGCCCGACTGGATCAGGTGCAGGAGCATGCGCTCGGGGTCGCCGGCATCGTTGAGGGCGCCCGTGCCGATCAGGCCGGACACGCCCTCGCGCTGCAGCCGCCCGGAGAGGGCCAGCAGCTCCGCCGGGGAGGCGACGGCGTCCACCGCCTCCAGGTCCGCGGCCAGCGGCAGGATCCCGGCGGCCTCCACGGCCTCCTCGTCCATGAACGCGGACCACAGCACGGCGATCCGCCGGCGTGCGGCACGATCGGCGGAGGCGGGGTCCTGGGAGGCCTCGTCCTGGGCGGGGGCCTCGACCTCGGCGGCCGGGGCGGCCATGGCGGTGTCGCGGGCGGCGTCCTCGGCGATCCGGCGCACGGCCAGCTCGGCGGCGTCGCGCAGCTCGAGGAACGCCCCGTAGGCCCCCTGGTCGGCGGGGATCTCGTGGGTGTCCAGCCACTCGGCGTTGACGTGGCGGTACAGGTCCTCGCGCGGGGCGGGGATCGGGGAGGCGGTGGCGGTCATGGCGGATCCTCTTGGACGTGGGGGTGGGACGGTCTCGCACGGCACTCTAGCCGTGACACCGGACACGACGACGGGCACGCACCCTGGTCGGGTGTGTGCCCGTCGTCGTGGGGACGGGCGAGCCGGGGGCCGCCGTCGGGAGGCGGGGTCAGCCGACCTCGGAGGCGAGCTTCGCGAGCGACTCCTCCATCTGCTCCTCGGAGACCATCGGGAAGAGGTTCTTCGCCAGCAGCTCCGGGTCGGTCACGTCGGTCCAGTCGTAGGTGAGGGACACGTCCGTGCTGCCGGAGCCGTTGTCCTCGAGCCGGTAGACCCACTGCCAGCCCTTGGGCTCGGTGCCGGCGGGGGCGGTCTTCCAGCCGACAAGCTTGTTCGGGTCGTAGGCGACCACGTGGTTGTCGGTCTGGTAGTCGCCCCCCATGTGCTCCGCGTGCATGTTCATGGTGAACACATCGCCGACCTTCTGGATGCGCTGGGTCTTGTCGTCCGACTGCACCATGCCCGAGCCGTCGAACTTCGCGTGGTTCGCGGGCAGGGTCAGGAAGTCGAACACGTCCTTGGCGGACGCGTCGATGGTCCGGGTGACGGTCTGCTGGGTCTCACCGTGGGCGGTCTTGTTCATCTCGGTCATGGGATCAACCTAGGCACGGGGCCGGGGCGGCCGACAAGGTCTGAGGCTCAGTCCGGCACGTTGCGGCCACGCCGGAACGCGGACACGCTGCGGTGGCCGGCCACGCTGAACCGCCACGGGAAGCGCACGGAGCCGCCCTCCCCCGAGACGCCGACGCGCGGGCCCGTCACGACCTCGATCGGCGGCTCGGCCGGATCGCGGGACGCGGGCGGGGCCAGGAGGAAGCGGGCGGGTGCGGCGAGGCGGGCCGGGGTGCCGCCGTCGTCGGCCACCTCCGGCGGCGCGGCGACGATCTCCACGGGCACGTGGCCCATCTGCAGGGTGATGCCGAGGCCCTGGCCGAGGTTGCCCGGCCCGGAGAGCAGCTTGAGGCCGGTGTCCCGGCCACGGCGGGCCACCGCGAGGTCCCCTCCCGCGAGCACCTCGGCCGCACGCAGCAGCACACCGCCGGCCTCCCCCTCGGGGTGGCCCACCAGGTTCAGGCAGCGGTGGATGCCGTAGTTCAGGTACACGTACGTGCGCCGCGGCGGCCCGAACAGCGCGGCATTGCGCTCGGTGCGACCGCGGAACGAGTGGGCGCCGGGGTCCGCGCCCGCGTTCCCGTACGCCTCGGTCTCGGTCAGCCGCACGGTGACGGCGCCGTCCGGGGCGACGACGGTCAGCCGGCACCCCAGCAGCGTCGCGGCGAGCGCGGGCGAGGGGCCGTCGAAGGCCGCGGCGAGACGCTCCGGGGTCACGGCAGCGGCCCCGCGGCGGGCAGCACCATGTTGTCGATCAACCGGACGGGCGGCACGTGCGCGGCCACGAGGGCCAGGGCCTCGCGGCGCAGCGGCTGACAGAGCAGCTCCGGACCGAGCTCCTCGAGGGTCTCGCGGTCCACCACCACGAGGTGGTCGAGGGTGACGCCGGGCTCGTCGGACACCATCTGGCGGGCCGCCCGCACGTCGATCGGCTCGCCGGCCTCGGCGGCGTCCACGAGGGCGCGCAGCGCGCGGGAGAGCACCAGGGCGTGCTCCAGGCCGTCGGCGTCCAGGCGGGTGTTGCGGCTGGACAGGGCCAGGCCCTCGGGCGAGCGGACGATCGGCACCGCACGCACCTCCACGTCCACGTCCAGGTCGTGGGCCAGGCGGCGCAGGATGGCCAGCTGCTGGGCGTCCTTCTGGCCGAAGTAGCTGCGCAGCGCGGGCACCGCCGGGCGCACGATGTTCCACAGCTTGGCCACCACGGTGACCACGCCGTCGAAGTGCCCCGGCCGGGAGACGCCCTCCAGGACCTCGCCCATGCGGCCGGCGGACACCGTGACGATCGGCGCGTCCGGGTAGCCCGGGTACATCTCCTGCACGTCCGGGGCGAACACCAGGTCCGCGCCGGCCGCGCCCAGCAGGTCCAGGTCCGCCTCCAGGGTCCGCGGGTAGTTCTCCAGGTCGGCCGGGTCCCCGAACTGCAGGGGGTTCACGAAGATCGAGGCGACCACCACGTCGTTCTCCGCGCGGGCCTGCCGGATCAGGGCGGCGTGTCCGCCGTGCAGGGCCCCCATCGTCGGGACCATCCCCACAACGACGGGCGCCCCGCCGCGCTCCTGCCCCGCGGCGGCGGTCAGCTCGCGCAAGGCGGCCCGGGCCTCGGCGACGGTGCGGGCCAGGCGGGGGCGCCGGGCGTCGTCGGCCACGGGGAGGGCGTCCTCCAGGGTGAGGCCGGTGCCGGCGGGGACGGGACGCCGGTCGGGGGTGCGGTCGAGAGGGGTCACGGGGCGAGTCTAGGCAGTGCCTCGGACACGACGACGCCGCCCGCCCTCCGAGGGGAGGACGGGCGGCGTGCGCGCGGGGCGGGTCAGGCGTGCTCGGCCGCGTGCTTGACCTGCTGGGCGGCGTCCTGCGAGGAGCCCTTGAGGTCCTGCGCCTTCTCGGCGCCCTCGGACTTCAGGGACTGGACGGACTCCGCCGCGGAGTCCTTCAGGGAGGCGGCGGCGTCGCGGACCTCCGGCTCCACCTGCTCGCGCACGTCCTGCGCGACCTGGGCGGCCTCCTGCTTGGCAGACTCCAGCAGCGGGGCCGCCTGGTCCTTCACGCGCTCGGCGGCGCGCTTCTCCACGGGGGAGGCCGGGATCAGCGAGCCGATGAGCCAGCCGGCACCCAGGGCGATCAGGCCCGCGGCGAGCGGGTTGCCCGCCGTGCGGCCGCGCACCTGGGCCGGAGCCTGCTGCACGGCGTGCTGGGCGTCGTCGACCCACTGGGAGGCGGCCTCGCCGGCCTGCTGCGCGTAGCCGCGGGCCTGGTCGGCGACGTCGTGGGCGGTGCCCTGGACCTGGCCGGCGGCGTCCTGCGCGGCGAACCGGGCACGGTCCACGGCGCCGGGGCCCTCGTGGTGCTCGGGGGTGCCCATGATGTTCTCCTTCACTGTGATGAAGCCGTCCTTGACGCGGTTGGTCTGGCGGCTCACGGCCTTGGTGGGGCTGACCTTCTCGGCCAGCGCGTCCACGTCCTGGCCCAGTGCGTGGCGGGTGCGCTCGATCTCGGCGCGGATCTCGTCGGGGTTGCTGCTCGTGGTCATCGCGTCTCCTTCGCAGGGTTCAGGGTCTCGGGGATCTCCTGAAGCGTCTCCTGGGTCTGCGGCAGACCCTTGATCTTCTCGATGTTCTTCTTGCCCTGAAGCGCCAGCACGGCGGCCACGACGCCCCACAGGACGGCCACGATCAGCGCGGCCCAGCCCAGGGGCATGAGGGAGCCGAGGGCGTACATCAGGGCGAGGGACAGGAACATCAGCAGGAAGAACCCGCCGACGGCGGCGCCGGCGAACATGCCCGCGCCCTTCCCGGCCTTCTTGGCGGAGTCGGTGGCCTCGGCCTTCGCGAGGGCGATCTCCTGACGCATCAGGAGCGAGACCTTCTCCGTGGCGGAGGAGAACATCTCACCGAGCGACTCGTGCTCGGCGCGGAACTCCGCCTGGGTGGGCGGCGGGGTGTGGGCCCCCGCCGCCGGGGTGGACTGGTGGGCGGCGGGGTCCGCGTGGCGCGGGGCTCCGCCGTTCGGGGTGGCGTGGCTCATGCGCGGCCCCCGTCACGGGTCTGGTCGTACGGATCCTCCGCCACCGGCTCGCCGGTGAGCGGATCGATCGTCGGCAGCGGCTCCGTGCCGTAGGGCAGGCCGGCCGCGGTGTCCGAGACCGGACGCGGGGCGTCGTCGCCGGTGTGCGCCGGGATCTGCGAGTCCAGATGGTGCGGGGTCACATCGGCCTGCACGCCCTGGGGCTCCAGCTCGCGGCGGTGCTGGGGCGTGCGGGGGGCCGAGGACAGGGACGCGGGGCCGTCCTGGGAGGCGTCACGCACGCCGCGGGTCATGCGGCCGGCGAGAACGCCGGCGCCGAGGGCGATCGCCAGGAACGTGCCGGGACGGCGCGCGGCGAAGCGGCGGACGTCGTCCACGAGGTCCATCGGCTGGGCGGTCTCGAGGCGCTGCGTGAGGGTCTCGGCGCGGTCGGCGACGGCGGCCACGGCCTGGCGGACGGCGTCGCCCTGGGGCTGCTCGCCGGAGAGCAGGCGGTGCAGGTCGTCCGTGATGCCGCGCGACTGCTCTGCCAGGCGACCCTGCTGGGTCGAGGCCTGCTGGGCGGCCTGGTCCTGCAGGGAGCCGGCCAGGGACTTGGCGTGCTGGACGGCCTCGTCCTTGACCGCGACGGCCTCCTGCTGGGCCGACTGCGCCAGGTCCTGGGCATGGGCCTTGGCGTCCTGGGCGACGCCCGCGGCCTGGTCCTGGGCGGCGCCGGCGGCGGCCTCCGCCTTCTGGCGGGTCTCGGACTGCTGCGGATCGGCCGCGTGAGCGGAGTGGTTCTTCGCCATGGTGTGCCTTCCTTCTCAGGGGCCGCGCCTTCCATCGGCGCGGCCGGTGAAGGTCACGCTAGGACAGGCCTCCGCCGTCCGTCACGGGCTCGTGGCCTGGGACGTTCCGGGACTATCTCCCGACGCCGGGCCGCCCGGACCCCGCGGCGGGCGTCGCCCAGGACGCCAAGGCCCATGCCCAGGACCTGGCGCAGTCGGCCCAGCAGGAGGCCGTCGCGGTC